>JALZGD010000120.1:6393-7230 GCA_030861205.1 Actinomycetota bacterium | reverse complement strand
GCTGCAAGCTCGTGAAGGGCAAGAATGGCCTCGTCTGCGTCGGAACAAAGATCGAAGCCTGGTACCACGCCGAGCTGACGGTACTGCCGACGCCGCTTCCGACCGCGCTCGATCAGGCGCCTCCGGTGAATCCATACGACCCGGAGACGTTGCATTCGGGCATCAAGAGCGGGCAGGAAGACTCGCGGATGTATTTCACCCTCGATGTGTCGAGCCTCGGACTGACCGCGATCCCCCAGAGCGGAACGTTGGTCGTGCCGATCGATCCCGCCGCGTCGAGCGATGTCAAGACGGCGGGTCTGCACTTGTGCTATGTGCCCGAACCGCCGTCGAAGAGCGCCGAGGGAAGCCTCGATACGCCGCCCAAGGTCGACTGCTCGGTCGACGCAACTCCCGAATATCACAAGAAGCCACGTGTCTATCTGTCGTTCGACCTCACGCCGTTCGCATCGGTCTTGACGACCGGGGGCCTCGCGCTCGCGCCGACAGGGAAGGCGGTCACAGATCAACAGACGTGGCATGTGGAGACGTTTGCCAAGAAGAATCAAGCCAAGGACGCGATGACTATCGGCGCGATGGTCAAGGTTCAGAAGATTTCACAACCCGGTCTCAACAGCATCGTCGGCGGGGGGGCCGTCCTCTCCTCGGGAGGGTCCGGCCTCGCGTCCGGGGGTTCGGGATCCTTTGCGGGGAGCGGGACCGGCGGATTGGCGATCGGCAACTCGGGATCGGGCAGTAGCAATCCGCTCTCCCGTGGTGGTGCTGGTGGTGGTGATCAGTCTTCGGGGTCCGCAGCGACCGGGACCCAACCGAGCCCGGCTCCCGTAGCCCTAGCTC
>JALZGD010000120.1:5372-6383 GCA_030861205.1 Actinomycetota bacterium | reverse complement strand
GCGATCCGCTATCCGGGTGTCTGGTTCGTTCCTCTCGCAATCGTGATCGGCGCGAGCTTCTTCGGTTTCGCTCTTACGAGAGAGGTGATCGTCCGCCGGTCGTAGCCCTTGGCGCGCAATGAGTGAAGCGCGTTCAAGAAACGCCTCGATTCGCTAGCGAAGTCCCGTAGCTGCGCTCGCTCGCGCGCTTCGAGAACCCGAGACCCCTGGACGTGTAGCACTCCGAGCCCGAGGACGATCATACCGATGCCGCCGATCGCTCCGGACGCGACGTAGGCCATCTGGATCGGGACGAACAGGGTCGCGCTCGCGCCCTTCCAGGCGAACGCGATGCCTGCAAATCCTGCAAGAACCAATCCCGCGGCGACAAGGCACGACATGACGAGAGGGTCGACCAACCTGCGGCCGAGCTCCGAGAAGAACGCGCGCGTCAGATCTCGGAAGCTTGCGGGGACTGCGGGAGGCGCACTCATGCGGGAGGGGTCGTATCGGCGTCGTCGTTGGCCTCGTCCCCATTGGCCTCGTCCTCCTCGACCAGCTCGTCGACGATCGACCGCAACAATCCAGTAACTTGTTCCATCTGCCGGGGGCGGTCGATCGAGTCGCGATGCAGCGCAGCGAAGTGCGCCAGCGCCACCCCGACGATCACGACTCCGAGCCCGACGAGGCCCGCGGAAATGAGATAAGGAAGCTGCAGCCCAACGTTCAGCTGTCCTGCAACCTTGCTCCATGAGTAGGCGATCAGTCCGAAGCCGGCCGCGGCCGCGATCACCCCGAGGTAGACCCACACGGAAGCGGTGAAGCGGAACCGGCGCCGGCGCGCCGGGGCGGGAGTCGATTTTTCTGCCTGCTTCGGGAGTGACGTCATCTCACCGGTTTTGACGGTGTCCGACTCGGCGAGCATGGTTCCCCCTGGAGACTTCGGCGCCTTCTCGAGCCCGATCATGCCCCCGACCTGCTTGACTCGTATTGTGGCGCCACACCAAACCGAGGGCAGATTCATGGATCGCA
>JALZGD010000120.1:0-5362 GCA_030861205.1 Actinomycetota bacterium | reverse complement strand
AGCTAATAGATGCCACGCCCACCCGGCCATAGTGGGCTAAGTGGCTGGAACCGGCAGCGGCCTGCAGAGAACGACTCTCTCCCAAGTCCTTCGCGATCTCGGTCCGAGCATCGTGCAAGTGATCGTCGCGCCCAGCGGTCTGGACGTGCCTGCCGCGGGGCCGCTGATCTACGACAGTGCCGAGTCACCTCAGATCGATCGAAATGCGATCGTGCTGGCCGTCGGCGTGCGCCCGGACGAGCCGGATGCCCGTCGGCTCGTCGAGGTTGCTTCGGGGGCCGCGGCGGTGGTCTTCAAGCTCAACGGACGCGATTGTCTGGTCGCCGAGTCGGCAGAAGAAGTAGGCGTGGCTCTCCTCTCGATCCCAGACGAAGTCGGCTGGAGCCATCTCCACGCAATGCTGTCTCGAGCGACGGTGGTAACCGCAGCAGATACCGACGTCGCGGGCATCTCTGGCGTTCCGCTTGGGGACCTCTTCGCATTGGCTAACGCGATCGCAGCGATGGCGGGTGGCGCCGTTACGATCGAGGACGCTCGAGCGCGCGTTCTCGCTTACTCGAATATCGAAGGTCAAGCGATCGACGAACCGCGACAGGCGACGATCCTTGGTCGCCAGGTCCCCGACACCCCGGCGATCCGTGCGATCTACAAAGACCTGTGGGCGTCGGACGGCCCGATAAAGATCGAGGAGATCGAGGGCCTCGACATCCGTCCACGCATCGCCATGCCTGTGAGGGTCGGGGCGGAGGCGATCGGGTCGATCTGGGTTCTCGAAGGGGAAGAGGCGCTCGCGCCAAACGTCGATCAAGCGCTGCGCGAAGCCAGCCGCGTCGCGGCCCTGCACATGATCCAAGCGCGTTCTTCCCGCGACGTCGAGCGTCGCGTGAGAGGTGATCTGCTTCGGTCTCTTCTCGAAGGACGAACGGTGACCGGCGCGGGGGCCGTTCGCCTCGGCATACAACCGGACTCGCTCCTGTCGATCCTCGCCTTTCAGCTTCCACAACTAGATCGTGCTCACGAGGAGCTTCACCGCGAGCGTCTGGTCGATCTCGTGGCCCTCTACTGCGAGGCGTTCCACCACCGAGCCCCTTGCGTTGCCGCGGGCCGAACGGTGTACGCACTTCTACCCTCGAAGAAGAACCTGACAAGGGAATGGGTCAGGAAACTGGCCGGGGATATCCGTAATCACGCAGAGTCGACTTTGCAGACGCCGGTCAAGGCAGCGATAGGGCCAACCGCCGACCGCCTCGAGACCATCCCGCGCGCGAGGCAAGAGGTGGACCGGGTCCTTCGGGTCCTCAATGAATCTCGAGACTCTCGGAAGGTCGCGGCAGCGGAAGACGTCGCCAGCCAACTGGTCTTACTCGAGCTCAAGGAGCTCGCTCTCGAGCACCCAGGCCTGACCCAGGGCGTGGTCGTGCAGATCGCCGCTCACGACGGTGAAAAGAACACGAGCTATCTAGAAACGCTGCGTGCCTACCTCGATGCGTATGGCGATGTGCCGCGCGCTGCCACCGCTCTGAACGTCCACCCGAACACATTTAGGTATCGATTGCGGCGGCTGCGCGAGATCTTCGATCTCGATCTCGACGATCCGAATGAACGGTTGGTGATCGAGTTGCAGTTGCGGTTGCTCTCGGGGGACTCAACCGACTCGAATTAGCTCAACTCGTGGATAGGGCCCCGGAGCGCTCGATCGCGGTGACGCTTCCGCCTAAGTAGGCCTCGATCACCAAGGGATCGTTGCGTACGACATCGGGCGTCCCTTCTGCGATGACCTGGCCCGCGTCCATCGCGACGATCCGGTCGGCCAAGCTCATGATCAACGGGATGTCGTGTTCGATCACGACGAGCGTCATGTCGAACTGCTGTCGCAAGTCAGCAAGCAACCGTCCGAGTTGTTCCGTCTCCTTCTGAGCTATGCCGGAAGAGGGTTCGTCCAACAGCAACAGGCTCGGTTCAGTGGCAATCAGGCACGCAAGCTCTGCGATCCGTCGGGTTCCCGTCGACAGCTCTCGGACCTGTTTCGTGCGAAACGCGTCGAGGCCCATGAACGAGATCAACTCGCGTGCCTTCTCCGTCTTCGCTCGCTCGTTGACGGGTAGGCCGATCGTGGACAAGACGACGCGTGTTGGAAGGAGACGCTCGAGAGCGACCTTCACGACGTCCTCGACCGTCATGGTGGGGAAGAGGGCGGCATCCTGGAACGACCGGATCAGCCCGAGGCGCGCGCGACCCTCTGCGTTTAGATGAGTGACGTCGAGCCCATCGAAGACGACGCTGCCCTTGTCCGCCCGGGTGAATCCACCGAGAAGCTCGAACGTCGTCGTCTTTCCAGCGCCGTTGGGGCCTATGAGCCCTACCGTCTCGCCAGACCTCACGCTTAACGAAACGCCGTCGACGGCGCGAACGCCGCCGAAGCTTTTTTGGAGATCTCGGGCTTCGAGCACGACGTGACCGGCAGCGGCCGCCCGCCGGGTGTCGGTCGTCCGTGATCCCTCGCTGGTGAGGCTCGAAGGCGCGGCTCCGTTCTCGGATCCTTCGGGCGCGCTCGGCGCAGCCCATCTGTCCTTAGCAATGACGCGGATGATCCGCTCTCGGATCGGTTCGATCAACGACGCCAGCCCGCCCGGAAGGTAAAGGATGATCAGTAGCAGACCCAGGTTCGTTGCTGCGATCCCGGCAGTGTCGAGCGGCAAGAAGGCCGGGACGCCGATCACCAGCAGCACGCCGAGGAGTGGCCCGGAAAGTATCGCGACGCCTCCCACGACAGTCATCACTGCGACGTTGATGCTCGCGGCCGTCGGGAACGTCTGCGCGGTGACGGTGGAGAAAGAATGTGCGTACACGGCACCGCCGATGCCTGCGATGAGCCCTGACAAGAGAAAGGCTTGGAGCTTTGTAACGGTCGCTTTGACCGTGAACGCGCGGGCGTTGTCCTCGTTGTCTCTCAAAGCGACGAGCAGTCGGCCGAAGCCTTTCTCGCGGACGTTACGAGCGACCCACAAGGTGCCGACGAGCACGGCAAAGGCGAAGTAGTAGTACGACTTCCCCGTGTCGAGCGGGTGACCGAGCAGCTTTGGCTTGTAAGCGGTGAGCGACGTTCCCAGGACCCACGTCTGATTCAAGAAATAACTCGACGTGACCAATGCGAAAGCCAGAGTGGTCACGGTGAGAAGCAAGCCTTTGATGCGCAGAGCCGGCATGCCGATGAGCAGCGAAGCGACTGCGGCCGCCGCCCCCGCGTAGATGAATGCGATGACGAAGTCCCCGGTGTGATTAACCACATACACCGCCACGACACCGCCGACCGCCGCCAGCGCGAATTGACCCAGAGTTAGCTGACCGCCTAATCCCGTGACGATCCCGACCGATAGTCCAACGATCGCGAACGCGAACATCCCGGTGATCGTCGCGGCCGCGGTGTTCGTGATGACAATGGGAAGAGCCGCGACGGCAACCAGGCAGACCAACGCAGTCATGCGCCCTAGGTTGCGAACCCCCCAGAACTGCATCAAGTGCTCCGGGATGGGCCTCAGGGGTTGCACCGCCGCCCAGCTGCCCTTTTCCTCCTCGCGTCCTGAGCCGCCGCGTTGCAACAGCAGCGCCACCAGGATGATGGCGAACAGGATCCCGTCGACCAAGCCAGCCTGCGAATAGTTGTAAGTCGTCAGTTGCTCTATGACGCCAAGGCCGATCCCGCCGAGCAGCGCGACTGGGATGCTGACCATCCTGCCGATCACCGCCGCGGCGAGAGCTCGCAGCAGCAAGCCCGGACCGAACGTCGCGGCCCCCGCGAAGCCCTGGGTTGGCTGGGTCAGGATCGCAGTAAAGGCGGCGAGCCCTCCGGCCAATCCCCATGCGAGTGAAGACATGCGGCCGGAGAAGACACCGGACAGCCGCGCCAGCTCTGGGTTGTCCGCCGCTCCGCGGATCGCAAGACCGAACCGACTCCACTTGAGGAAGAGCCCAAGCGCGATCACGACCAACGGAGACAGGAAGAGCATCCCGGTGTACGCAGGTGTCACCGTCAGCGCCCCGATGTGGAAAGTCGGCAGCCACGATGGGTCCGGGTATCGGCTCCCTGCCCCCGCCGTCGAGTTGATCGCAAAAGCAAACGCGACGACGAACTGTCCTACGCCTAGCGTTGCCACTACGCTCATCAAGCGCGGGGCGTTACGCAATCGGCGAACGACACCTACCTCGGCGATGGCGCCCACCGCCCCCGCGGCCGTGACGGCGCCCAAGACGGCGATCCAGTACGGGACGTGCCACTTGACCACTGCAAGGCCCAAGAGAGCCGCGCCGAAAGCGCCGATCTCCCCGTGGGCGAAGTTGATGATGCGGTTGGCCCTATAGATGATCACCAGACCCACGGCTAATAGTCCGTAGGTCAGGCCGATGACGATCCCGAGCGTCACCACCGGCAGCGGCGTCTGCCACTTACCCGTGAGCGTGTGCGACGGAAGTAGAGGAAGCAGCAGGAGGGCGGCGATCACACCCACGACCACCGCGACGCCGCCGGCTATCTTGCCGGTGCCCAGTCGTTGGATGAGCTTCACCTACCCCTCCTTCGGACGCCACGCATCATGACAGCGGGCCTCCGTGGGGATTCGTCGCTCCGACCCAACACAGGCGCTCCAAGATGTCGTGGCGCACGACCGTCTCGATCACTCCTCGGAAGTAGTTTCGCCCAGGCATGAATGGCTTGCGGATCGCAGCAGCCCTAGGCATGGGTGCGTTGTTCGTCACAACGTCGGGATGCGCACTGAGCGGATTGGCATTCGAACAAGACCAGCGCCTGCGTTTCGAGGCACCGTCTTATCGGGAAAAGGTGCACCTCCCGTTCACGATCCGCTGGTCGATGACCGATTTCGAGGTGGCGGGCCCGAGTTCGGGAAGCTCGCCGGATTCCGGCTACTTCGAAGTGTTGTTCGACACCGGACCTCAACCCCCGGGTGACGGCGTCGAGTACTTCGCTCGGGACAACAGATCTTGCCGGGTCAGCGAAGGGTGCCCCAACCGGCATTACCTCGCGCAGCAGGGCGTTTACACGACGACGAACGATTACATCGAGGTTCGTCATCTGCCGCCCGCGCCCGGCGTGGACCTCGCGCGCGGGCAACCCGACATCCACGACGTGACCATCGTCCTCTTGGATGGTGCGGGGAAGCGGATCGGCGAAAGCTCCTGGACTACGAGCTTCGAGATCGTTCATGACTGAGTTCCGAGCCGACGGCCGATCGGTCGCAGAGATCGAAGAAGAACGGGATCAGTTGCGCGACGGCGCTCGGCGCACCCTGGGTGTGTACGGCGGCGACGACGAACAACCCCCACCTCTACGCGAGACTCTCAGCCGCCG
>JALZGD010000325.1:1766-2401 GCA_030861205.1 Actinomycetota bacterium | reverse complement strand
CGGTGTGCTCACTGGCCGCATGCAACAGCTGGGGCGCCAGATTGATCGGCACGACGACCACGCCATCGTCGTCCGCGACGATGATGTCCCCCGGCATGACCAGCACATTATTGCAGCCGATCGGCACGTTCACGCCGAACGGCACAATATTGGTCTGCGTGTGGAAGTTGGGCGTCACGCCACGCAGCCAGAGCCCAAGCCCAAGCTCCTGCACCTTGGGGTAGTCGCGGATGCAGCCGTCGATCACCACGCCGACTCCGCCGCGGCCCTTGAAGTAGGTCAGCATCATCTCGCCGAACACGCCGCTGCCCATGTCGCCGCGCGCGTCAACCACCACGACGTCGCCGGGCTGCGTGTGATACAGCACATGGCGGTGCAACTGGCGCTCGGGATCAGCGTACTCCTCGACGGGGTAGAGGTCCTCGCGCTTGGGCATGAACTGGAGGGTGAGGGCGGGGCCTGCGACGGTCGTGCCACGCGCCCAGGCGACCGGGCCGCGGATCTGTGGGTCACGGATGCCGAGCCGGCTCAGCTCGCCACTCGCCGTGGCACTGCCAATCCGGCGCAGGCCTTCAATCAGGTCCTTCGACGGTCGTTGGATGTCTGGCGTCTCGATCATTGTGGGGCCTCTCTCG
>JALZGD010000325.1:0-1756 GCA_030861205.1 Actinomycetota bacterium | reverse complement strand
CGGCAAAGAGCTGCGTGCCCGGACGGAGGTAGCGCGCGAGGGCCTCGTCGTCGACGTCGAGTCCGAGGCCGGGGCGATCGTTCAACACGACGTGCCCGTTCTGGATCACGGACTGATCGCAGGTCGCGAACTCGTCCCACCCAGGGTAGTCGATCCAATGCCACTCCAACACCAGGAAATTCGGGACTGACGCGCAGACGTGCGCTGAGGCCATGGTGCCGAGTGGACCCGACACATTGTGCGGTGCGAACGGCACGTAGTAGACCTCGGCCATGTTCGCGATCTTGCGGCACTCGGAGAGGCCACCGCATTTCGGGATGTCGGGCATGATGATATCGACGGCCTGCTGCTCGAGCAGGTCCCGAAAGCCCCAGCGCAAGTAGTGGTTTTCCCCCGCGCAGATCGGCACACGCCCGGCGCGCTTGACCTCACGCATGGCCGCGACGTTCTCGGGCGGCACCGGCTCCTCGAGCCACAGCAGGTTGAACGGCTCCATCGACCGCGCAACGGCGATCGCGCTCGGGATGTCGTAGCGGCCGTGCATATCGATCGCCAGATCGACGTGGGGGCCGACCGCCGCGCGCACGGCCGCGACGCGCTCAACCATCCAGTCGATCTCCGCGGCTGAGGCATGCCAGTTCCAGCGGTCGGTGCGGAAGCCCGTCTCGGTCTCGTCCACGTCGAATTTGAGCGCATCGAAGCCGAGCGCGACGACCTGCCGGGCGCGTTCGGCGTAGGACTCGGGGGCGAAGTCGCGTCCGGCGTGGCTATCGCAGTAGAGGCGGACACGATCCCGGAACTTGCCGCCGAGCAGGCGGTACACCGGCACCCCGAGCGCCTTGCCCACAAGATCCCAGAGCGCGATCTCAATGCCGGTCATCGCCGTGACGGTTACACCCGCCAGCGCGCCGTCGAAGAGCCGGGCGCGCCGCATCTTTTCAAAGAGCATATCGACGTCGAGCGGACTCTCGCCGAGAATGTAGCGCTTGAGCGCATGCACCAGCTGCGGGCATCCTTCGCCGCCATGGATGCACTCGCCATTCCCGACCAGTCCTTCATCGGTGTAGATCCGCACGTAGGTCGAGTAGCCGTGTCCCTTGACCTCCGCGGTCCGCACGTCGGTGATTTTCAATCCTCGCCTCCTCTTTACGATCTGGTAGCGCACCAGGGCATCGAATGGCGCAAGCCTACCACAGGAGGGGCCATGCAAGCTTAGGAGGAAGCGTCAGGTTTCAGTACGCGAGTCCTCGACCTTGCCTTCGTCTTCCTTCTATACTATCCTGAGCGCGCTCGAAATCACATGTTGAGGAGTCTCAGATGCCATGTCCGCATTGCTCGTCTGCCACGACTACCCATCTCTCGCGGAAGACCTAACTCGGCTATCGCATGTTTCGCTGCCATCACTGCCATCGGACCTTCAATGAGCGGACGGGCACGCCCTTCAACTATCTTGAATTTCCCACCGACATCGTGCTGTTGGTCGTCCTGTGGCGCGTTCGTTACAGACTGAGCCTTCGTGACCTCGCCGAAATGTTCTTGGAACGCGGCTTTGAGTTCACGCACGAAACGGCCAGAGATTGGGAAAGCCGCTTCGCTCCACTTGTGGCGGACAAACTGCGGGCTAAACGCAAAGGGCGAGCCGGTAGCTCGTGGCATACCGACGAAACATAAATAGTTGGAATGCAAATGACAAAACGGTACCTCTTCCCCTTTGGAGCTTGTCGGTACCACGTAGCGAATCTCCACCATCCCATCC
>JALZGD010000324.1:1853-2406 GCA_030861205.1 Actinomycetota bacterium | reverse complement strand
CCCGAGGTTCGGGGCCTCTGCGGCTGGGTATCGATGGAAGACCGATACCTAGTCGAATCGCGAATGGAGGCAACAACCGATGGGCAGTCAGGCTGATTTCCGCACGAAGCTGACCGAATACATCCGTGACGCGCACGCCATGGAGGAGAACTCACTCCTCATGATGAAGAGCATGCTGCTTCACACCGACGACAGCGAGCTGCGCGCGATCATCGAGCACCACATCGAGGAAACCCAACGTCACAAGCAGTTGATCGAGGGCCGGCTCGATGCGCTCGGCGCGAGAAAAGGCACACTGAAAGAGGGCGGTGCAATCATCTCGTCGGCATTCAAGGGGATGCTCGACCAGGTGCGCAGCGACCGACCGGGGCAGAACGCGCGCGACGCGTTCGTCACCGAGAGCCTCGAGATCGCCGCCTACGAGTTGCTCGAGCGCTTCGCCGCACGTGCGGGCGACGACGAGACGGCGGAGGTCGCCCGCCGCAACCTTGCGGACGAGATAGCGATGCGGGACAAGATCGCGTCGACGTGGGACAAGGTGATCGATCTGTCG
>JALZGD010000324.1:0-1843 GCA_030861205.1 Actinomycetota bacterium | reverse complement strand
CCCCCCACGCCCTCGATAACCCACCCGGCGGCCGCGTTCCCCGGCAGGAGTTCGGGCTTGTTTTGTCCAACATGTCCCAAAGGACACTTACCGACTACTCCTAAGGGGGCCGACCGATGCGTCGAAGCATCGCTGCCGTCGTCATAACGCTGCTCGCGCTCACCGTCACTGCTGGCGCCCAAGCTGCCGCCCGTCCCGCTGCCGCCGACGAGAAGTCGGGCAACATCACCCGGCTCGCGCAGGTGCCGATCATGATGGGCAAGGACCTCAAGGCCGACGGATCCGACATGGCCTTCAGCGGCAACCTCGCGGTCGCCGGGACCTACGAAGGCATCGCCCTGTTCCGGATACTCCCGCAGGCCCCCTACCTCAAAGAGCTGTCGTTCTACCAATGCCCAGCCGCTCAGGACGACGTCTCCATCCTCGGTCATTACGTCATTGCGTCGATCGATTCGCCGAGCTCGAACAGCGTTCACAACGCGGTGTGCAACAACACCGACGATTCAACCGGCAAAGAGGGGATCCGCATCATCGACATCTCGAACCCCAAGCAGCCGACGCAGGTGAAGTTCGTCGAGACCGACTGCGGCTCGCACACGCACACGGTGGTGCCGGACGGCGCGAAGACCTACGTCTACATCGAGTCGTATCCACTGGGAGCCCCCACTTCCAACTGCAACCCTGAGAGCCACCGCAAGATCTCCGTCGTCGAATTCCCGACCAGCGACCCGACGAAAGCGAAGGTCGTGGGAACGCCCGACGTCTCTCCCGAGATCGGCTGCCACGACATCACGATCTTTCCGGCTCGGCATCTCGCGGGGGCCGCGTGCATCGGCGAGACCGACATCTGGGACATCAAAGATCCTGCGCACCCGAAGGTGCTGTCGCGGATCTACAACCCGGCGATCATGATCCACCACGGCACCGGCTTTACGTGGGATGGGAAGTACATGGCGATAGGTGACGAGTTCGCCGGCTCGATCACAGGTGAGTGCGCCGGGAACCAGAAGAGCCCGTCGGGCGCGCTGTGGTTCTACGACATCACCGACCCGACGAGTCCGAGCCTCGCCGGGTATTACAACGTGCCGCGGACGCAAGCACCCCACGACACGAGCGAGTCCTACATCGCGTGCACGACGCACGTCTTCGGCGTGGTGCCGACGCGGGATCCGAAGAGCTACATAGCAACGGTGGCCTATCGCTCGTCCGGACTGTCGGTCGTCGACTTCAGCGACCCGGCGAACCCCAAAGAGATCGGCTACTACATGCAGACCGACAAGTTGCCCGACCTGTGGTGTGCGTACTGGTACAACGGCCGTATCTACACCAACGACCTGAACTCGAAGCTCGGTGTCACCGTGTACGAGCTAAAGGGCCTCGACCGTCAGCACGTCCATTACTACAAGGGCGACATGAATCCCCAGGTGCAGATCGCAAACTTCGCCGACTAGTCACAGGGGCCTCTTTCGTCCTTTAGCCTCGAAGGCAAACGAGGAGGTCGGCGGATGCGATATCGGCAACTTGGGAACAGCGATCTGCAGGTTTCCGAGATCAGTCTCGGATCGTGGTTGACGTACGGAGTCGGCGTCGAGAAGGAGCGCGCCGAAGCCTGTCTCCGACGTGCGTTCGACGTCGGCATCAACTTCATCGACACAGCGAATATCTACGGCCGAGGCCGGGCCGAGTCGTTCTTGGGCGAAGCGTTGAAGGGGATCGATCGATCCTCGTACGTCCTCGCCACGAAGCTGTTCTGGCCGATGACCGAGACCGATCGGGGCTTGTCGCGCGAGCAGATACACAAACAGATCGACGCCTCGTTGAAGCGGCTCCAGACGGACTACGT
>JALZGD010000323.1 GCA_030861205.1 Actinomycetota bacterium | reverse complement strand
GTGAAAGGGTCAGCCCCGTCACGAGCACGACGAACGCTCCGACGAAAGCGGCGGTTGCCCATTTCGTCTTTGCACCCAACGCCATGCCGGCGGTTAGAAGAGCCATCATGGCGCAGAAATCACCGAACTGGTTGGGTTCTTGGAAGAGGCCGGCGGCGCGCCCGCTGACAACCGCTCCGTTGTAAAACGACGTCAGCTCGTGGATGCTCGTCAGCGCCTGGAGTGTGATTCCCGTCGAGACGATCACCAACGACGTCAGGATGATGCGGAGGTCACGCGCCGACTTGAACGCCGCAAGGACGAAGCAGGCGAGGACGACGTCATCCAGCAGATAACCGATCTGTTTGATCGCTAGCGTCTTGTCCGCCGCCGACGGCGTGGCGAGGACGGCCCAGGTGATCATGCCGGCGGCCCAGATCAGAGGTGCGGACCACGACAGCGGGGCGACTCCTGTACCTATGCGACGCAAAGCCACGACGACGGCTACAGACAACACAGCGACGTCTGTCGCCTGCAGGTTGAAGACGCCCAATTGCACCGCCTGAAGCCCTGCCGGGAACGAAAGGAAGACGCAAACGAGGCCAACTCGCGGGTCGATCACGATCGCTGCGACGAGCAGCGGGATCAAGACGAGACCCAGCAAGACGAGAGGAGCCGCTCCGCCGCTTCGCGACGCGATCCCCGTGAGCAGCACGCCGACGACTCCTGCTGTGGCGGCGAGCGCGGCGTAGAAGACGGCCGCTTGCCAAGTGGGTCGCTGACGACCGCCGCGCGCGGTAGCAGAGAGGCTCGGCCCGGTCGCCTCGGCGACGCTCACTAGATCACTCCCTCCACGTTGCTACGTACTCCTCTTTCATCGCCGCGACCCAGCGGCTCGTGGAGAATGCTCGTGCCACTCGCTCCGGCCCGCACGATGCGAGGCGTCGTCTGATCGCGTCATCCTCTGCCACGCGGACGATCGAATCGCCCAGCGCTTGGACGTTCCCTTCGTCCGCCAGCATGCCGCAGTCTCCCAGCACCTCGGGCAGCGCGCCCGACCGGAACGCCACCACGGGAGTGCCGGCGTCCAGCATCTCGAGCGCGACCAGCGAGAACCCCTCGCGGCCGCCTCTGCGCACAGCGATCGTCGGGATCACGCCGATGTCGAAGGCGGCCATCACGGTCCGGACATCGTCCCGTTCTCCCAAGATGCTGACGTGATCGTAAAAATCCTTCGAGCGCGCTATCGCTTCGAGATTCTCTCTCGCGTGTGGGTAGTGAGGATCGGGGCTCCCGACGATCGCGACACGAGCTTGTGGCACGCGTTCGCGTATCGAGGAGGTTGCGGCGATCAGCTCGGCGAATCCCTTCACCGGGTGCAATCGACCGACCGATCCGATGATGACGGAGTCTTGGGGCCATCCCGTTTCGGCTAGCAATCGACTTCGCGATCGAGCGCGATCAAGATCGACGTGCTCGATACCGGTGTGCACCGTCACTGCTTTCCCACGCGCAAGGCCCCGAAGGCTCGAGATCGATGCCGTGCTCACACCGATGATCTTGTCCGACATCGCGCCGACCGTGGACGCGAACCAGCCTTCGAAGCTGAAGTCGTGCTTGACCCATATCAGCTTCGCCGGCGTGAACGTAGTTGCGAGCCCGCACGCGAACGCGGCTTTGATCCCGTTGGCGTGAATCAGCGAAGCGCCGGTGTTGTTGAGGTGCCTGCGCAGCCTCCAACAACCGATCAGGGACCCCGGAGGGCGGGCCGCGACGGGAATGACAGAAACATCTATGCCTTCGGATCGAAGCTTCTCTACCAGAGGGCCGCCCTCGAGGCAGATCACGGAATGTATCCACGCGCTGCCAAGCTCCGACAAGAGCCGATCGAGGTAGCGCTCCGAGCCGCCGTTCGCGCTGTGGGAAGACACGAAGGTGATCGGGATCGGGGTCATGACAACCGTTTCTGTATCACGATGGCCGCTAACGCTCGCGCGTGGGGTTCCCTGGCGGGGTCCACAGGTTCGATGCGTCGGTTCAGGGCCCCGGACGCCTGAAGCCGAGCATCTTCACGGCGAGACGAAATGCCCCGTGCCGAGGAGGGCCGGGAAGACGCGGGGCGGCGAATGGGTTCCAGGGGCCCGGAAGCCATGCGAATGCGATCCGGTAGCCACTTCGCTGCGCTGCAGAGGCGACCCGATCGTCGTAAAGGCCGAACGGATACGCGAGCGTGCTGCACTCGCGCTGCGTGGCATCTTCGATCAGCTCTTTCGATTCAGTCAGCTCGCGCGCCAGTTGCTCGTCATCGAGTTTCCTCAGGTCTGGGTGGGTCATCGAGTGCGATCCGATATCGGCCCCCGCAGACACGAGCTCGACGACGTCTGACCGCGACAGGAGCTTTCCCGCGCTGCCGGGGACGTCCGGGTG
>JALZGD010000322.1 GCA_030861205.1 Actinomycetota bacterium | reverse complement strand
CCCCAGACGGGCCCGCGGACCTACGGGCCACGGCACTGTGGGGCGCCTGTTGGCTGGCTTTCCACCAGGACGATCTCGTGGCGGCGCGTCGCTACAGCGAGCAATTGCTGCGGGTCACGTCCGACGACGAAACGTCGCTGCGGCGCCGCAATGCTTTGACTGCCCAGGCGATGCTTCGCATGGCAGAGGGCGACTTCACCGCGGCATTGATCCCGCTCGAGCGCAGCGCCGCAATCACCGATCGCGGCGAGGTGAGCTGGTACATGGCGACGTCCAAGCTCAACCTCGCATTGGATCTGCTGCACCTAGGCCGGCTGGATAGAGCGTCTTCGCTACTCGCGGAGGCGCGTGAGCTGTACGCGAGGCTCGGAGACCGCCGTTTCGAGGCGCGTGTGTACGCCTACCAAGGCCACCTGGAACTGCTACGAGGTGAGATCCAGCGGGCAAGCGACTTGTTCTGTCGATCTGCCCACCGGTTCGATGAACTTGGCGATCAGAGTGGAGTCGCGGAGGCCCTCGAAGGACTGTCGGCCGTCGCCGCGGCCGGCGGTGCCATGGATCGAGCTGCTGTTCTGCTGGGGGCCGCGAGACATGCTCGCGAGCGTTCGATGTCGAAGATCCTTCCGTTCGAGCGGGCGCTGATAGAGCGGTGGCTAGATGAAGCTCAACAACACCTTGGCGAAAAGAGATGGAGCGATCTGCTCGAGCAAGGAAGCGCCACGGACGTACATGTTGTCTTGGATATGCCGCGACGGAATCAGTAGAGACAACGAAGCACGAGGAGGGCTTGAATGAGCGGATTCGACGTCGTCATGTCATCGCTTCCCGGTTCGCCGACGGCGATCGGTTCGGCCGGCCCGTTCACCTTGGTCGCAGACCGTCCCGCAGACGCCGGCGGCGGCGGTCTCGGGTTCAACGGCGGGCAGCTCCTGAACCTCGCGGTCGCGGCTTGCATCTCCAACGACCTCTTTCGAGAGGGGGCCAAACGCGGCATCTCTATTCGCCACGTCCGAGTAAAGGTGACGAGCGAGTACGCCGGCGAGCCGGCGGTCTCGTCACCCATCGAGTACGAGGTCGAGATCGACGGCGACGCGGATTCCGACGTGCTCGATCGATTGGTGCGTGAAACGGATGCGATCGCCGAGATCCCGAACTCGCTCAGGCAGGGGACCGGAGTGCTGCTGTCGGGTGTCTCGGTAGCGGGCTGATCGTGACCGGCAAGCCGCCGCTCGATCCTCTCAACCGGAAGGTACCTGCCGCGCCGCCCGTTCCGGCGCCGACGCGGCCATTCCCGCGCGCGCACACGATCCCGTTGCCGGGCCACGGGGCCGAGGACGTTATCGCCGACGACGAGGGCCGTGTGTTGTGCGGGCTCGAGGACGGTCGCGTCGTTCGGCACGACCCGCACCACGACAGGACGGAGGTGGTCGTCAACACCGGCGGCCGCCCGATGGGGTTCGAGTGGGCGCCGGACGGCCGGTTGATCGTGTGCGACACGAAGCGTGGCCTGCTGATGCTCGAGCTATCGAGCGGCGAGATCGAGACGTTGGTGCGGGCGATCGACGGGCAACCGTTGCGCTTCTGCTCCAACGCCGCGATCGAGCGTGACGGCACGATCTGGTTCACCGAGTCGACGAACCGGTTCGATTTCGACACGTACACCGGGTCGTTCTTGGAGCACCGGCCCTCGGGCCGCCTCTTCCGTCGCGACGCAAACGGCGCAGTGGACGTCGTCCTGACCGATCTCTACTTCGCCAACGGCCTCACGCTGACGCCCGACGGTGACTCGCTTCTGCTCGCAGAGACGGCCGACTATTCGATCAGCCGCATCCGGTTGTCCGGTGCCTCACAAGGCCGAAAGGAAACGCTCCTCGAGAATCTCCCGGGATTCCCCGACAACATCTCGAGCTTCAGCAACGGCCGTTGCTGGGTTGCGATGACCAATCCTCGCAACTACATGCTCGATCGTCTGGCGGACTCGCCGGCATGGCTCCGCCACCTGATCTGGATGCTGCCCGAAGCGTCTCGGACCGCGCGCCGGATCACATGGGCGATCGCACTAGACGCAAACGGGCAGATAGTCGAGGACCTGCACGACAAGCGGCGCGACTTCCACATGGCGACGGGAGCAGCCGAGACGCAAGGGAAGCTCTACCTCTGCAGCATCGAGGAATCGGCTCTTCTGTGCGTCGAGCTATGAGCTCCCGACGGTACTCTTCGTCGTATGAGCAAGGTCGACGAACACGGCCGTCCCGAACCTCCCGTAGCGGCGGGCGAAACCGAGACACTGCTGGGGTTCCTCGACTACCAACGCGCGACCCTCGCGTGGAAGTGCTCGGGGCTGGACTCGGAGGGGCTCAACACACGAGTAGCTGCGTCGACGATGACGTTGGGGGGCATGCTCAAGCAC
>JALZGD010000321.1 GCA_030861205.1 Actinomycetota bacterium | reverse complement strand
CCTAGGGAGTTGCCCAAGGTGATGATCGGCGGACGGGATCCATGAGTACGTGCCGATCTCGCCCGCCTACTTCAAGGCCGCCACACCAACTCCAGCGGCTCGTCCATGGCCTCGGCCGGCACGCCTCCCACGAGCCAGGCGTAATGGTCATGCTCAACCGGGATCTCGACCGTGGAACCGCGAAATGTCACGACCCGTTGCACCAGATTTGGCTCTGCCCCAGGAGGCAAGTAGACCCAGGCTGTCGTCATCGTTTCGTGAGGACCAGACCGTCTGCCCGCTCGTGGTGCCCTGTTCGGCCCAACCCTCCTCGAAGCGCCGGCAGAGTACGCGGTCGGGCTCGGGCGACTCTGGCGACATACGAATGACGACGGCGTCATCCTCCCCGACCGCTTGGGCCAGCACGTAGGTCTCGGACGAGATGTGGTCTCCTGCCAGCGCAGCTTCCCGAGGCGTCCCGAAGCCCACCCCGTGACCCTATCGAGACGA
The DNA here is from genome assembly GCA_030861205.1 of Actinomycetota bacterium. Lineage (GTDB taxonomy): Bacteria > Actinomycetota > CADDZG01 > CADDZG01 > WHSQ01 > JALZGD01. The sequence goes on along the minus strand of JALZGD010000321.1, from coordinate 1,926 downwards.
CCGGTACGTGCCGATCCATCCCAGCCCAACTCCGGCATGCTCCGAGCGGTATCGACGGTTGATGGCGATACCGTCAACCCTGACGCGTCCTGAGCGACGCGGCCACGGAGCATCGACGGGTGCTACACCCCGCGGCCGATGTCGTCCTCCGGTCGGATATAGCTGTACAGCCTGTCCCTGATCTCCAGCGGTACCGCGTCATCGAAGTCGCAACACGACAGCGCCCTTCGCAGACGGTCATCCCGTTGAACGGCCGACTCGAACTCCTCAATCACGTCCGCCTAGTAGAGATCAATCAGCGGCTCGACAGCCTCCACGGCGAGCATGCACAGATCGTCGTCCGTCGGATCCCGAGCCAGTTGTTCCGATACGGCTTGCCAGAGCGCTGCCTGCTCGGGTTGGAATCCCACTGTGGTCGACGGTACCTGTTTGCGCATCGTCGGCCGGCTGGACGGCCGCCTGGAGTTACGTAGTGGCGACGGAGCGCGGCCGGTAAGTGCCGTTTCCTCTCGTCCGTCGCTCTGCCCGCGAGGTGCCGTGAACCGATCGGTATCGCGCGGCGACTGCGCTTCGTCGAGGCGCCCCTAATTCCGAGCATGGTTGGCCCCACGCGGGCGCCCCGAACGCCGGCACATTGACACGGTGGCGCGCTCAGCGATCGGGGAGGTGAGGGGCCCATCGCTACCCATCCGCGAAGACCGCGCCGTCAGCCGGGCCAGGACGATGACCAGGAGCCCACCGCCGTCGACATGCAGGCCCTACCCGTGGAGGGCGTTTCCTGGGTTCGAGAGGATGCGGAAGTAACTCAAGTCGTGACAGCGCTCTGCCGATACTGATCGGTAGTCTCGCCGCGGCGGCGGGGCGGGAAGGACGGATCCGGTGGACCGACCTCACGACGTTCCAGTCCGAATGGCACCGGCGGACGCGAGGGTGAGGGATGGCGTCGATGACGCGCTGCTCCTCCCGCCCGTAGCTGCACACTGGCAAGCGTTGCGGCAGCCTGAGCTCGGGAGTGCCTGATGCCGTCCCTGACGTGCTACCGAGTGCCCGAGAGAATTGGGAGCCAGCTCGTCGAGGACTTCGCAGACGTCGTCGACCTCGGTGACTTCGACGTAACGACGTACGGACCGATCGAAGCGACAGGGTTCCGGGCACAGCTGTACGTCATCAACCGGTATCCCCATGAAGTGCGCTGGGCCGGCTTCCTTCGGCAGGGGTTCGGCGAGGTTGACATTTCTCGCACTATCTCTCCGGCCGCTCTGTTGCTAGTCGAGCTGGGGCGTCCTCGACAGCGCGTCATGTTCGCCTTCCCGTTCGGGATCGCTGGGCGCTTTCTGCTGCGAAGCGATGGCTACGAACGGGGCTACGGACTGCGAACCTCGCTAAACCTGCTCTATCCACGCAGTGCGCTCGATCTCGATCTTGCCCGCCTCAAAGCCGTGGATAGCAAACGGCACGGACCGACGATCGTTCGATCTCGAGCCCAAGCGAGTGAAAGCAGCACCTTCGAGACCTTCGCCGTCAACCAACTGCGCGATGTCGTCAGTAAGGCCACGGGCGTTCCAGCCGATCGCGACTCGTGGGGCCCGCGTGTCGCCGGGGGTGACGCCCTCGTGCTCGGGCTCGAACTCAATTTCGATCAGGTAGGAGAGCTGTGTCGGCGGATCGAAGAGGCCCACGCAAGAGATGACTACAAGGACCACTTCGATTGGATCGACTTCGTCCAGCCCATAACCGACCCAGGGCTCAAGCACCGAGTCGAAAACGAGGTCGTGGATCGTCTGCATCGCGGCGACATCAACGACCTGGACCTCGCGCCGCCTGAGGTCGTCGACTGGGACCATGTGGCGTTCTTTCACTACCACTTTGATCGACCGCAAGGCCCACGAGGGCACCAAAATCGCGTCACGCATAGCGACCTGCGCC
>JALZGD010000320.1 GCA_030861205.1 Actinomycetota bacterium | reverse complement strand
CGCCGAGCGCACCGGAGCGATCCGGCATCTCACCGAGTACGTGTTGAACAAAGCGCTGCAGCAAGTCAGCGAGTGGCGAGCGGACGGTCTCGACGTTGGCGTGTCCGTCAACGTCTCGAGCCACGACCTAACCCACTTGTTGCCGCGGCGCGTGTCGACGTTGCTGGCTATCTGGGGCGTCCCGAGCCGCGCCTTGACACTGGAGCTCACGGAGACGGCATTCGTGTCCGATCCACAGACCGCGGCGACGATAGTTGAAGAGTTGAAGAGCATGGAGGTCCGAGTGGCCATCGACGACTTTGGCACCGGGTACTCCTCGCTCGGATATCTGAAACGGCTCCCTGTCGACGAGATCAAGATCGACCGCTCGTTCGTTGCGAACATGGCTACCGATGCGTCCGACCGGATGATCGTTCGTTCCACGATCGACCTTGCCCGTAACCTGCAGATGGGCGTAGTCGCAGAAGGCATCGATTCGAACGAGCTATGGGACGCGCTCGCCGAGATGGGGTGTGGCCGGGGGCAGGGCTACCTCATCGGAATGCCGTGCGGTCCCGACGAACTTCGTGCGATCGCGCAGACGGCCCCCGAAGTCGTGCGCTCCAGCGAGCTAGCACCGCTATTGAAAGCGGTCGGGAGCGACCCCCTGCAGAGATCTGCCTCACCTAGGACGCTCCGCGAGGTGCCCGCACGGCGGACGAAGTGAAGTCGTGCCGTCTTTACGACTTCTTAGCGACGCGCCTGTCCTCCGCTACTGAACGGTTGGTCGACCCGCGTTTCAGGCGGGGACCTTACAGAGACGCGCGGAGAAATGATCGACCGCGCGTCAGTGCAATGCGGCGTAGGCCGCGTCCTGCAACTGCGTGTGCACCGCTGGCGGCTGCGCCGTCTCCCACAATCGCTGCGACAGCACGATCACCACGAGGTCGCGACCGGGATCGACGAGGAACGAAGAGCCGAGTCCTCCATCCCATCCAAAGGCTCCCGCTCGGTCACCGGAGACGATCACAGACTGGCAGAAACCCCACGACCGATCACCCAAGAAACCTTCCTGCCCCGTGCGCTGCGAGGGCGTGACCTGGTCGCGCGTCATCTCCGCCGTCGACTCGCGAGACAGCACAGGTGTGCCGCCGCGTAGCAACATCTCGGCGAGCGCCAGGAGGTCGTCGATGGTCGACGCCAATCCTGCTGCGCCGTCCTCGAATGCTGGGGGCCGGGACCATTTGCCGTCCGGCGGATCCCACACCGTCAGTCCCTCTGGGGTGCGAACGTACGCGGTGGCCAACCGCGACGCAGCGCTGGCAGTGAACGAGGTCTCTGACATCTCGAGTGGGTCGAAGAGTCGAGATCGCAGAACGTCTTCATACGATGAGACACCCGCGGCCCGTTGACACAACACGCCCAGCACCTGAGCGCCGCTGTTGTAGAGCCAGCGCTCGCCGGGTTGGGCCATCAGCGGTAACGATCCGAGCCGCTTCATCCACTCAGCGGCATCGGGAGGCGTCTTGGGATCAGGTGGACCGATCGTGGCGAGCTGTGCCTCTGTCGCTGCAACGACGATCGGCCACGGCTCCGGGGTCGTGAACATATCGACGTGCATGCCGAAGCCAAATGTGAACGTCAACAAGTCGCGCACTGTGATGTCGCGCTGCGCGACGATGGTGTCGTCGAGCGGCCCATCCATCCGCCGCAGCACTTTCGGCGACGCCAGCTCGGGCAAAAACCGGGCTATCGGACCGTCGAGCGACAGAACGCCTTCGTCGACCAGAGCCATCGTGGCCGCCCCGGTGATCGGTTTCGTGGTCGAAGCGATCCGAAACAGCGAATCGCGCTCCACGGGTGGACCGCCGATCGAGAGCTCGCCCAACGTCTCGACGTGCACATCATCGCCGGACGCGACCAGCGCGACGAGTCCTGGAACGGCGTCAGGACCCACATGCGATGCCGCGATTTCGGCAAACCGTTCCAACCCTGCCGGCGAAAAGCCGCCCATGTCCCAGTCCATCCCATCGTCACGATCGACTCGACGGACCATAGAGCGTAGGCATCGGGGAGCGGATCGAGCTAATTGCAGTTTGAACGTGTATTGCGCGGTCGACGGCACGAATTTCGCGCAGGATCCACGCGTTGCCCCGAGCGGGACGGCGCACCCCAACGAGGGACGCTTTGGTTGCAGGGGCGGGATTTGAACCCGCGACCTCCGGGTTATGAGCCCGGCGAGCTACCAGACTGCTCCACCCTGCCCCACCACTTTATCAAGTGGGGAGGAGGCCGTTACCGTCGCCGTCTTCGACGAGCTGAAACTGAAGCCCGAGACGAACGAGGGCTAACCGCTCGGTGACGGCGACGGCGAGGCCGATGGCGACGTCGACTGCCGTCCGGCCGTCTGCTGAGAGAGGCTTTGCGCTTGTTGCAGTACG
>JALZGD010000015.1:15625-18019 GCA_030861205.1 Actinomycetota bacterium | reverse complement strand
CGGGGCCGGGATCCTCGACCTCGAGGACGTGCTTCGTGCGGAGCTCATGCTTAGGTATCGGCACGGGATAGCTCGAAGAAAAGCACGCCGTGCAGAAACCGTCCACGGGGACCTGGGTCGCCGCCAGCATCCCCTCGATCGACAGGTAGGCGAGCGAGTCGGCCGCTACGTGGGCGCTGATCCCGTCGACATCCAGGCGGGACCCGATCAGCTCGTCTTGGTCCGGCATGTCGATCCCGTAGAAGCAAGGCCACTTCACCGGCGGCGACGACACCCGGATATGGACCTCACGAGCGCCCGCGTCCCTCAGCATCCGGACGATCTGCTTGGTTGTATTGCCTCGGACGATGGAGTCGTCGACCACGATCAGCCGCCGGCCTTCGATGACCTCCCGGAGCGGGTTCAGCTTCACTTTGATGCCCTGCTGACGCATCGATTGCGTGGGCTGGATGAACGTTCGGCCGACATAGCGGTTCTTGACGAAGCCCTCGCCGTACGTGATGCCGGACGCTTGTGCGAACCCTTGCGCTGCGGGGACCCCACCGTCGGGAACCGCCATGACGAGGTCGCCCTGCACCGGCGCCTCCTCCGCCAAGCGCTGCCCCATCCGGAACCGCGTTGAGTAGACATTCTGCCCCATGAGGGTCGAGTCCGGTCGTGCGAAATACACGTGCTCGAAGACGCATGCGGCCGACCTGCCGCTGGCGAACTTCTCGCACGTGATTCCGTCGGCGCCGATCTCCACGAGCTCGCCCGGCTCGACGTCGCGAACGAACGTCGCTCCGAGCAAGTCGAGTGCGCAGGTCTCAGAGGCAAGGATCCAGCCGGCATCACCTAGGCGCCCGATGCACAGAGGACGGAAGCCATGCGGATCGCGCGCGCCGAAGATGCGCGATTCGTCCATCATCGTGAACGAGTACGCCCCGGATAGATGCGGCAGCACGTCGAGGATCGCGCGACGCGTGTCTCCGCGGTTCGCACGCGCGATGTGCGCCGCCACGAGATCCGTGTCGGAGGAAGACGGCAGCCGCGCTCCTCGAGGAGTCGGATCCCCGCCGGCCTCGTCGAGGGTTCGCTTCAACTCCGTGGAGTTGACGAGATTCCCGTTGTGAGCAAGCGCTATCTGTCCGGCAGGCCCGCTCTTGTACGACGGCTGGGCGTTCTCCCACGTAGTCGATCCGGTGGTCGAGTAGCGAGTGTGGCCGATCGCAAGGTGGCCCCTGAGGCTCGCGAGCGCGGTCTCGTCGAACACGTGACTGACCAACCCGAGCTCTTTGTAGACGACGACCGAGACGCCGTCGGCGATCGCGATGCCGGCAGATTCTTGCCCGCGATGCTGCAGCGCGTACAGCGCGTAATAAGTAAGCCGAGCTACGTCTTCACCGGGCGCGTAGATCGCCGTTACGCCACACTTGTCGCGGATTTCGGCCATCACTGCATGCTAACGGAGAGCGCGTCGGGGACGGCAGTTTCGAACGCTCTTCGCGCAGTTTCTATGTCGAGCTCGAAGACGCCGAAGTCGAAGACGTCGCCGCCTACGTTGCCGAGCACGCGGAAAGGCACGCCGTGCGCGTTCGCGATGTAGATGACCGCGCTCAGGTTGCCCGGTTGGCACGCCAGCAAAGCACGTGCCGGGCTTTCACAGAACAGAAACGGATGATCGATCGAACCCGTTTCCAGTGAGAACCCGACATGTGACGCAAAAGCGGCTTCGCACAGCGCGACGGCTACACCGCCCGACGCGACGTCGTGAGATCCGGTAACTAGCGAGCGTCGAGCTGCTTCGTGGATCGCGCGCGCAAGTGCAATCTCGGCCGCAGCATCGGCCGACGGCGGGCGTCCCCCTACGACCCCATCGATCACGTACGAAAGGTCGCTTCCGCCGAAATCAGTCGGGCTCGACCGCCCGAGCAAGATGATCGCGTCGCCCGAGTCCCCGATCCCGAACGGGATCGCGTGCGCCGAGTCTTCCATCGCGCCGAGCATCCCGATCACGGGAGTGGGATGGATCGAGCGGCCACTCGTCTCGTTATAGAAGGACACATTGCCGCCGGTCACGGGCGTTTCTAGCTGCGTGCACGCATCGGAGATGCCTCGGATCACCTCTTCGAACTGCCACATCACGTCGGGGCGCTCCGGGTTGCCGAGATTGAGGCAGTTCGTGATCGCGAGCGGTCGCGCTCCGGTGACCGCGACGTTGCGATACGCCTCGCACACGGCAAGGCGCGCTCCTTCGTAAGGATCGAGGTAGCAGTACCGCCCCGGACCGTCCACCGTGATCGCGACACCCTCGCGGCGCCCGGGCAATCGAATGACCGCCGCGTCTCCTCCGGGGCCGGCGATGGTGCCGAGAAAGATCATGTGGTCGTACTGCTGCCACACCCAGCGTTTCGA
>JALZGD010000015.1:0-15615 GCA_030861205.1 Actinomycetota bacterium | reverse complement strand
CCGGCGGCCGCGCGCCGCCCGTCGGCGCCGATTGCAATTCGTCGATCCACGCCGGTCGTGCGCTCGTCCGCTCGTAGACGGGGCCGTCCTCGGCAAGCGCGTCGGCAGGCACGTCCGCTACGACATCACCGCGATCGACGACGACCAGACGTCCGCCATCGGTGACTTCCCCGATCACGGATGCGTCCAGCTCCCATCGGCGGCACACCTCTAGGACGTCTTCGAGACGCTCCGGCGCCACGACCGCGAGCATGCGCTCTTGGGATTCGGAGATCATGACTTCGAACGGCTCCATGTTCGGTTCGCGGCGATGCACGCGATCGACATGCACGAGCATCCCGGTCCCCGCCTTAGCGGCCATCTCTGTAGTCGGGCATGCGATCCCACCCGCGCCGAGATCCTGCAATCCAACCAGGAGATCTCTTCTGATGAGCTCGAGACACGCTTCGATCAGCAACTTCTCCGAGAACGGGTCGCCGACCTGGACCGATGGACGTTTTTCCATCGAGTCTTCTTCGAAGGTGGCCGAAGCCAGGACGCTCGCTCCGCCGATGCCGTCACGCCCCGTCGAAGATCCGATCAGAACGACGTGATTGCCGACACCGTCGGCCCGGCCCTGCATCACGCGCGTCTCGATCATCCCTAAGCACGCGACGTTCACGAGTGGGTTCTCTGCGTAACAGTCGTCGAACACCGTTTCACCGCCGACCGTTGGAACACCGATCGAATTCCCGTAGCCCGAGATGCCCGAGACGATCCCTTCCGCGACGTAACGAGTCCGTGCGCCCGTCATCTCTTCGCTCGGATCCCCGAAGCGCAACGAGTCCAGCAACGCGATCGGGCGGGCCCCCATCGAAAGGATGTCGCGCACGATTCCACCTACGCCGGTTGCCGCACCGTTCACCGGCTCAACGAAAGAAGGGTGGTTGTGCGACTCTGCTTTCCACGCAACCGCTGCGCCCGGTGCAACCTCGACCACACCCGCTCCCTCGCCGGGCCCGACAAGTACGTGGGGGCCGGACGTCGGGAGCTTTCGGAGGTGAACGCGACTCGACTTGTACGAGCAGTGCTCGCTCCACATCACTGAGAACATCGCAAGCTCTGTATAGGTCGGGTCGCGTTCGAGGATCGAGCAGATCCTCGAGTACTCCTCGTCCGTCAGTCCGAGGTCACGGTGCAGAAGGGTCGCAGAGCTCATCCTGCGGCGAGTGTCGAGGTTGTTTGTTCGAGCAACGATCCGAGGATCAATCGCCCATCGGTCGATCCCAGGATCGACTCACAGGCGCGCTCGGGATGCGGCATCAATCCAAAGACGTTGCCTGCGCGATTGATGATTCCGGCCGCGTCGTCGGCGGATCCATTCGGATTGTCGACGTAGCGCAGGACGATCTGATCGTTAGCGTTCATGTCGGCGAGCGTCTCGTCGTCCGCGTACCAGTTCCCCTCGAAGTGGTTTATAGGGATGCGCAAGATTTGGCCTCGCTCGGCCAACGCGGTGAAGGGCGTCCGTGCGTTATCGACGCGCAGATCGACCCACCGACACATGAACTTCAGTCCCTGGTTCTTCCGCAGTGCGCCGGGGAGTAGCCCCGCTTCACACAAGATCTGAAAGCCGTTACAGATCCCGAGGACGAGCCCCCCGCGATCCGCGTGGTCGACAACTGCATCCATCACGGGGGAGAAGCGTGCGATCGCACCCGTGCGCAGATAGTCACCGTGCGCGAAACCGCCGGGCAGCACGACAACATCGATCGTATCGAGCTTGCTATCGCCGTGCCAGACGATCTGTGCCTCGATGTCGAACGACGCAAGGGCGGTCACGACATCTTGCTCGCAGTTGGAGCCCGGGAACACGATCACACCTACGCGGGGCTTCATTGCACGTCCACTCGATAGGACTCGATGATGGGATTAGCAAGGAAAATCCTGCACATCTCGTCCAGTGCTGCCGTAGCAGCGTCCTTATCGACGGCATCCACCTGGACCTCGATGTGCTTTCCGACTCTTACGCTGCTCACGCCCTTGAACCCGAGCGCCGGCAACGCCCTCTCGATCGTCTGACCCTGTGGGTCGGCGATGCCTTCTTTGAGCATGATCGTTACGTGAGCGTTGAACGTCACGAGCCGATCCCCGCAAGTAATTTCGCTGTGACTAAGAGCGCGGCCGTGACAGCAGCTAGCGTGAGCAACGCCGACGCAGCTATCGCGGCTGCGCGCACTGTGGCGAGCTGCGACGTCGACTTGATCCCGGTGATGAAGAGCCACACCGACCACGCAGCAAGGCTGAAAGCGAGTGCGATCGATATGGCGGCCCACGCGGTCGCGAGCGGGTCGATCAGCCTGTCGCTGGTGAACGATCCCCTCCCTAGGAAGATGACGTCGAGCGGGAGAAGGAGGAATACAGCAGCTACCTGCGGCAACGCCGCGGCCCCCCATACCAGACGGAGGTCTCGACCCGAGATCCTGCCGGCGCCGAACTTGCGCACGAAGAACGTCCCGAGGCCGCTCCACACGACCTGCGCCACGAGGGCGATCAGCCCACCGAGCACCAAAGATGCGATCAGCGCGCTCCAGCCGAATTGCGAGGCATGTACGTCCCTGACTCCGATCAGGCCGCCGAATTTCAGCCACAGCCCCATCAGCGCGGCCCCCCCGATCCATGCAAGCGCGTACGGTGTGACTCCCTCGGCGGGCCTGACGCCGGCTTTCGATCGCAGTTCCGCGGCGCGGGCGAGCGTCGAGAAACCTTCATTCGGTTCTGCAAGCACCGATCGCAGCGCGACGCCTAGCTCTGCCGACGTGTGCGCGTGAGAGACGTTGGCCGTCAGGAGGCCACCGCCTCTAGCCACTCAGCGAACTTCCTCGTCGTGATGCGCTCATACGCCTCGACGTAGCGGCTTCTCGTCGCGCCGACCACGTCGGGGGGCAGATCGGGCGGGGGCGGGTTGTGGTCCCACCCCGTCCCATCGAGCCAATCCCTCACGAATTGCTTGTCAAAAGAAGGCTGGGATCTGCCCGGCTGATAATCGTCCGCAGGCCAGAACCGGCTTGAATCTGGTGTGAGCACCTCGTCGATAAGAATCACTTCACCGTCTCTGATCCCGAATTCGAACTTCGTGTCGGCCACGATGACGCCGACCGCCGCCGCTTGTTCCGCAGCCCGGTCGTAGATAGCCAGTGCGTACTCTCGGGCCGCGTCGTAGTGCTTCTTTCCGACTATGTCTGCCGCCTGAGTCTCGGAGATGTTCTCGTCGTGGCCCGATGTCGCCTTAGTCGCAGGAGTGAGGATCGGCTGTGGAAGCTTCGAGGATTCGAGCAACCCCGCGGGCAGCTGGTGGCCGCAAACGGATCGTTCGACCTGATACTCACGCCATCCCGAGCCGGCGAGGTAGCTGCGCACCACGAACTCGACGGGGAGCGGTTCGGCCCGCCAGCAGAGCATGCCTCGGCCGGAGATGTCTTCTTCTCCGACGTCGGGCAGATCGGATGCGCGAACCGACACCATGTGATTCGGGCAGATATCGCGGGTTGACTCGAGCCAGTGATGCGACAGGGCGGTGAGGACCTTGCCCTTGTCGGGGATCACCTGGGGGAGAACGACGTCGTAGGCACTGATGCGATCGGAAGCAACAAGCACGAGGTGGTCGTCGCCGATCTGATAAAGCTCTCGCACCTTGCCGGACCCGATGTGCAAGGCATCTAGCACTACAAAGCCTCCAAACGCTCAAAGATGGCGTCGGCATTCTCAAGATAGCGTGAGTTGTCGAAACAACTCTCGATTTCATCGGGATCCAGGCACGCAGTCACATCCGGATCCGACTTGAGCAGCTCCTTCAAGGAGCGTTCCTCGTCCCATGCGGCCATGGCGTTGCGCTGCACCAGGGCATAGGCCTCCTCGCGCTGAATGTCGGTCTTCTCGAGCAATGTCGTGAGTACGGTCTGGGAGTGGACCAGGCCATGCGATGCCTCGAGGTTCTCGAGCATCCTCGAAGCGTCCACGGACATGTTCTCGACGACCCACCGCATCTTGTCGAGCATGTAATCGAGCAGGATGCAAGCGTCGGCCAGGGTCACGCGCTCGACCGACGAATGAGATATGTCGCGTTCGTGCCACAGAGCGATGTTTTCGAACCCCGTCTGTGCATAGGCCCGCAGCAGGCGAGCTAGACCGCATATCCGCTCACACACGATCGGATTGCGCTTGTGCGGCATCGCGGAGGACCCCTTCTGCCCGGCGCGGAATGGCTCCTGAACTTCACGCACCTCGGTCCTTTGCAGGTGTCGGATCTCCTGGGCAAACCGCTCGAGGGACGCGCCGGTCACCGCGATCGCAGCGAGGAACTCTGCGTGACGATCCCGAGGGATCACCTGCGTGGCGGCGTCCTCGGGGACCAGTCCGAGACGGTCGCACACATAACTTTCGACCTCTGGAGAGAGCTGCGAGTAGCTGCCGACCGCGCCGGAAAGCTTCCCGACGGCTACTCCGTCACGTGCCCGGCGTACCCGATCGCGATCTCGGGCGAGCTCGAAGACCCATCCCGCCAGTTTCAACCCGAACGTCGTAGGCTCCGCGTGGATCCCATGCGTCCGGCCGGCCATGATCGTGCCCTTGTGCTCGAGAGCGCGGCTTCGGACGACCTGTGTCAGGCGGCCGATCTCCTCGACCAGGAGGTCACCCGCGTCACGTAACGCAACGCCGGTCGCCGTGTCGAGGATGTCGGAAGACGTCATCCCGAAGTGGATGTGCCGGCCGGCGTCACCGACGTTTTCGCGAACGTTTTCCACGAATGCCACGACGTCGTGCTGGCGGATCTCTTCGATCTCGGCGATCCGGGCTACGTCGAAAGCCGCTTTCTCTTTGATCTCCGAGAGGTCCTCGACGGAGACCTCATCGAGGCGCACTCGGGCCTCGATGGCAAGCATCTCGATCTCGAGCCATCGCGAGAATTTCGCGCGCTCGGAGAAGATCTCTTCCATCTCGGGACGGCTATACCGAGGGATCACTCACCCATCCTAGCGAGGACGTTGCACGCCTCAGGCGAGCTATACAGATGTCGTGAGCTCCTTTTCTTTCGATCGCGCGGCCGACTACTACGACGCCACAAGATCCTTGCCCGACGACTCGATGGATTTGGTTGCGGATCTGCTGGCAGCCGAGATCAGCGGCACTAGAGCGTTCGAGATCGGCATCGGCACCGGTCGTATCGCACTTCCGTTGGTCGAGCGCAGCATCGATATCTACGGCATCGATATCTCTAATGAGATGGTCCAAAAGATGCTCGCGAAGAGATTCGATCGAGAGCGATTACACGTCGCCCTCGCGGACGCAACGCGGCTCCCCTTCGCGTCGTCGAGCTTCGACTCGATCCTCGCCGTCCATGTGCTTCATCTCGTACCGAGCTGGCACGCGGTGTGTGACGAAGCCGTGCGCGTCGGACGGGGGGGCGGTCGGTTCATCGTCGACAACGGCGGCTGGGGCAAAGACGCGTGGAGCGCGATACAGCTCCACTTCGCCGAGATCACCCATCTCGAGCGCCCGCGTCCCGGCGCGGGTTCGATCGAGGAGATCGACGATTACATGGGATCCCTCGGAGCGACGCCGCGGCGCCTCCCGACCATCTCGACCACACGATCGTCGACCTACGCCGAGCTGATCCATCGGATCCGCGAGGGCCTTTACTCCTTCACGTGGATGGTCGACGAAGACGAGCGACGGCGCGCCGCGGACGAAACCGCCTTCTGGGCCCGAGAACGCTATGGAGACCTCGACGAACCGCGGCCCATGGAATGGGACGTCGCGTTCACGGCCTACGAACTGCCGGAGCGGTAGGCCTGAACGCGTCAACCGGGCTCGAGGTAAGTCCCCGCGAGGCCCCGTAATCGCCCAACTGCCTCGTTCACGTCCTCGGGTGCCTCCGCTCGAACAGTTACGTGACCCACTTTCCGGCCGGATCTGGGCGCTTTGTCGTAGAGGTGGAGATGCGCGCCGGCCACCGACAACACATCGTCGGGAGCCGGCAGCTCGCCGATCAGGTTGACCATCGCGGAGTGGCCTCGCGGACGTGTCGATCCGAGCGGTCGTCCCGTGATCGCACGGATGTGGTTTTCGAACTGGCTCGTCTCGGCCCCCTCGATGGTCCAGTGCCCCGAGTTATGCACGCGCGGTGCCATCTCGTTACCGAGTAGCTCACCGTCGCGTTCGAACATCTCGAGCGTTAATACGCCGACGTGTCCTAGGTCGTCGAGCAACGAGTTCATCATCGATTCCGCTTGACTTTGTAGAGGCTCCGTGTCGCGTGCGGGCGCGCGCGATACGCGCAGGATGCCTTCGTGATGGGCGTTCTCGACGAGCGGATAGATCGCGATCTCGCCGTTGCGCGAACGGACCCCGATTACCGAGAGCTCTCGTTCGAACGCGATCAATGACTCAACGATGACGTCGCGGTCGACTCTCCGTACGGCGTCCTCCTTGTCGGCTCGAGAGCGGACGACGATCTGTCCCTTCCCGTCGTAACCCTCGGTCAGGGTTTTCACGACACAAGGCATGCCGACGTCGTTTATCGCAGGCGCAAGCTCCTCTGCGTTCGAGACGACTCGATAGCGCGGCGTACCGATCCCACACCTCTCGAACACCTCTTTCTCACGCGCCCGGCTCTGAGTCATCTCGAGCGAACGCGGCGGCGGGAGAACAGGGACGCGATCGGCGATGCGGGTCGCAGCGTGCGCGGGCACATTCTCGAACTCGTACGTGACGACGTCACTGGCCGCCGCCAAGCGGTCCAGCGATGCGTCGTCGTCGTAATCCCCGACGATCAGCTCACCGACTGCGCGAGCGCCTGCTTCAGGAGATGGGTCGAGGAAGGTGAATGTGCAACCCAAAGGGATACCTGCGAGGCCGAGCATGCGGCCGAGTTGCCCGCCACCGATCACGCCAACGCGCACGAGACGTTATGCCGGGTCGGGATTGTTCAACACGTCCGACGTTTGCTTCTCGATGTGTTGCTCGACCGCGGCGCGCACGGTGTCGTCCGTCAGCGCGATCACGCGCGCTGCAAGCAATGCCGCATTCACGGCCCCCGCCCTGCCGATCGCCATCGTCCCCACCGGAACTCCGGCCGGCATCTGCACTATCGACAGCAACGAATCGATGCCTTTCAAGGACTTCGACTCCACGGGTACGCCGAAGACCGGAAGTATCGACTTGGATGCAGTCATCCCGGGCAGGTGAGCGGCGCCACCGGCCCCGGCGATGATCACCTTGATCCCTCGCGCTGCGGCCGAAGACGCGTACTCGAAGAGAAGATCGGGCGTCCGATGAGCAGAGACGACCTTCGCTTCGTGTGCGACACCAAGATCGTCGAGTGTCGCCGCCGCGTGCTGCATGGTTTCCCAGTCCGAACGCGATCCCATGATGAGACCGACCAGCGCGTCGCTCACGCCGACGCCCCCGTCTCTGCTCGTACGGCGCGCTCGGCGATGTCACGGCGGATGTGTTTGCCTTCGAACTCGATCATGTCTGCTGCACGGTACGCGCACCGGCGCGCGTCGTCGAATGTCTCGCCGAGCGCGCTGACGGCAAGCACGCGGCCCCCGGACGTCGCCAGTGAGCCGTCGACGCGAGTCGTTCCTGCGTGAAACACTGAGACGCCATCGACCCCGGCGGCTCGATCGATGCCCGAGATCTCTACGCCCGTTCGATACGAGGCGGGATATCCACCGGACGCCAAGACGACCGAGACACAACAACGCGGGTCCCACTCGAGCGTCATACCGGCCAGTGACCCTGTCGCGGCGGCCATGCACAGCTCTGCGAAGTCGCTCTTCAACCGCGGTATCAGAGCCTGCGTCTCCGGATCTCCGAAGCGAGCGTTGAACTCGACGACACGCGGCCCTCGGGATGTGAGAGCCAACCCCGCGTAAAGCGCGCCGACGAACGGAGCGCCGCTCTCCGAAAGTGCCGCAACCATGGGTTCGATGACTTCGTAGACGATGCTCTCCGTCATTTCGGGGGGGCAAGCGGGCACCGGGCTGTACGAGCCCATGCCGCCCGTGTTGGGACCCACGTCTCCGTCGAAAGCTCGTTTGTAATCCTGCGCCGGTTCGCATACGAGCGCCGTTTTTCCATCGCAGAACGCAATCAATGAGAGCTCCTGCCCGTCGAGGAACTCTTCGATGACGACCGTACGACCGGCCTCGCCGAACACCCCTCGCGTCAGCCGCTCGTCGAGTGCGTCCATCGCCTCCGCGCGGTCGGTTGTCACGACAACGCCCTTACCGGCGGCAAGCCCATCGGCTTTGACGACATAGGGCGGCCCGAACCTGTCTATCGCGCGCACCGCATCGTCGAGGTCGGTGCAAGTCACGGCCCCCGCAGTGGGGATCCCCGATCGGGTCATCAACGACTTCGCATGCGACTTCGACCCTTCGATCTTCGCGGCCGCCTGCGACGGGCCGAACACCGCGATGCCTAGTTGGCTCGCGGCGTCGGTGACCCCGGCCACCAGCGGGGCTTCGGGGCCGACCACGACTAGATCGGCAGCGATTCGGCGCGCCATGTCGACCACGCCCTCCGGATCGTTCGGGTCGCCCGAGAGGAGCTCCGCGACACACTCGATCCCTGGGTTGCCCGGCATCGCCCATAGGCCGTCGACCGAGACCGAACGCGCGAGTGCAGCGGCAAGCGCGCTCTCGCGGCCCCCGGACCCGAGCAAGAGGACCTTCATGAGCCCGATCGATCTCCCAATTGAACGATCGCCTCACGCCCGGGACCGACAGAAGCCCACGAGATCGGTACACCGATCAGGTCTTCGACCGTTTCGATATACGCACGCGCTTCCTTGGGAAGATCGTCGAGCGTGCGCGCCGCCGATATGTCGTCGCTCCATCCGGGCAGTTCCTCGAACACCGGAGTGCACTTGTTGAAGATCGTTTGGTTCGGCGGCATCTCGTCGAACCGCCGCCCTTCGTACCGGTAAGCGACGCAGATCTTTATCGTCGGGAATGTGGACAGGACGTCGAGTTTCGTCACCACCACTTCCGTCAGCGTGTTCAACCGCGCGGCGAAGCGGGCAGCAACGGCGTCGAACCAACCGCACCTGCGTTTGCGCCCGGTCGTCGTGCCGTATTCCGCGCCGGCCTCGACCAGCACCTCCGCGTCGGCAGGGTCTGCCTCTGATGGGAACGGCCCCGATCCAACGCGGGTGCAGTAAGCCTTCGCGATACCGATGATCCGCTCGATGTCGCGGGGTCCGACTCCGGCACCTACGCACGCGCCTCCGGCGATGGGATTCGACGACGTCACGAACGGATAGCTGCCGTGATCGAGATCGAGCATCGTCGCTTGTGCTCCTTCGAAGAGCACGTTCTTGCCACCGTCGAGCGCAGCGTGGATGACCGACGTCGTGTCGGCGATGTGTGGCCTGAGACGCTCGGCGTAACGGATATAGCGCTCTTCGGTCTCGGCTTGATCTACCGGTAGCCGACCGTAGACGCGAGTCAGGAGCAGGTTCTTTTCCTTTATCGCGACGGCCAGCTTGGCCGAGAAGATCTTCGGATCCAACAGATCCTGAACGCGCAGCCCGATCCTTGCGGCTTTGTCCGCATACGCGGGCCCGATACCTCTTTTCGTCGTGCCGAGCCTGTTGTTCCCGAGACGCCGTTCGGTGACTCGATCGAGCTCGAGGTGGTACGGCATGATCAGGTGAGCGTTGTTCGAGACGAGCAGCCGCGACGTGTCGATGCCCCGTTCCTCGAGGGTATCGAGCTCCTCGATCAAGACCTCTGGGTCGATGACGACGCCGGGACCGATCACGGGAGTGCAGTGCGGATACAAAACCCCCGTCGGCACCAGATGAAGCGCGTAGCGCTCGCCGTCGACGACGATCGTGTGGCCGGCATTGTTTCCGCCCTGGTACCGCACGACAAAGTCGGTGCTCTCACCGAGGAGGTCGGTGACTTTGCCTTTCCCCTCGTCGCCCCATTGCATCCCGACGAGGGCTATCCCAGGCATTCAGTGCCTCACTGGACCTTTCGTGGCACGCGGCGTGAGACGGGATTGTACCGACGAGCATCTGTCGGATATGCGGCAATACCGCTCGAAAGA
Organism: Actinomycetota bacterium; assembly: GCA_030861205.1. Taxonomy (GTDB): domain Bacteria; phylum Actinomycetota; class CADDZG01; order CADDZG01; family WHSQ01; genus JALZGD01. The sequence continues at coordinate 5,514 of JALZGD010000015.1, read as the reverse complement.
CCTGGCATCAGGGGTTTTAGCTGCCTATAGTGCTCGCCAAGACATCGTCGCCCTTGGCGTCTGCGCGTTTGCGTAGCGGTCGACGGATTGGGGGTGCATCAGGTGGATATGAACCGCCTCTCGCGCGGGGAACTGCTCTTCGGGGGCGCTGGTCTCTTGCTGTTCATCGTCTCGTTCATCAAGCTATGGGCGACCTACAAGGCGAAGGCCTTCTCGGCGTTCACGTTCCACATCAGCGCGTGGGACTACGGCTTCCTGCTCAAGGTCGGGATCATCGTCGCTCTGCTTGGAGCGATCGCTGTCATCCTGAAGGCCGCCGGGATCAAGTTCGACCTGCCGGCGGTCGCGTACATGATCGCCGGGATCTTCGTGGGGGCAGACATGCTGCTCTACGTCCTCGTCGGCCCGCCCAGCTCCGAGGGGCTCGCCGACGATAGTCGCGGCATCATGCTGTTCGTGGGCCTAGTGCTCGGATTGATCATGGCCTACGCAGGTTGGCTCATCAACAAAGAGCAACCTGCATCGGCGTCGCCGGCCGCTCCGGCGTCGCCCGCTGCGCCCCCCGCCACTTAGGGGTCACCACTAACGTCGCAGTGCAAGCATCCCGGGCGCAAACCCGGGATGCTTGATTTATGGGCCACAGTGCGGCTCTGCTGCGTCCGAGTTTGTGATCTATATCCACCGGGTGTGGAATTGAGATTCCGAACGCGTTCGGCGGACGGGTACATGATGCTTGAGCAATCTCACGTTCCACCGGGAGGGAGGCATGCTCGACTTGAGTAACGACCTGTTCCAGACCCTCGTCCTCGCGCTGCTCGTCGTCACGCTTCTGGTGCTGTTGATGATCCTTACGGTGCTATCGCGGATCCGCTCTGCCTTGACGGGCGAATCGAAGGCAGAGGACGCCGCCGTAACTGCGCCCGATGAATTGGCAGCACCATCCGCCGAAGAATCGCTCGCACCGATCGCTGAGACATCGATCGCGAGCGAGCCTGCAACTACCGGGATGACGCAGACCGAACACCCGGTCGTGCAACGCAGTTACGACCGGGCTGACGAACCCCAGCAGGCCGCAGCGGCCCCAACCGAGGCGTCTTCTGCAACAACGGACGCTGTCTCCGGCGCCGTCGACACCTCACAAGGGGAGCCTCAGGAACAACCGTTCGAGCGCGACGGCCGCTGGTACTTCAGGCGTGGCGATGAATTACTCGTGTACGACGAGGTCGCGGCGCAGTGGGTGCAGGCCGAAGGATCGGCGCAGACATCCACCGTCGACGACACGGCGACGTATGCGCCCTCCGGAGCGTCGGCTGCAGAGCCGGTACCCGAAACTACGGACGAGCCTGCGCTGTACGAGCGCTCGACGACAGCGTGGCGATCACCCGGGTCGCTCGAGCCAGACGTTGGGACAACGTCTCAATGGGGATCGCCGTCTGTGGAGGACAAGGAGACGATCGGGACGTCTTCCTGGACAACGCCGGCCGCGGCAGACGATGAGGTCGCCGCACGCGAGACCGAAACACCTTCCGACGAGGCTGCAGCCGCGGAGGAGCCCAGCGAGATCGGTCAGCCTGCGCCGGCCCCTGCGGACTTCTGGCGATGCCCGTCGTGCGGCGCGATCAACGGATCGACCTCTCCGACGTGCCGTATGTGCTTCACGCCGCGTCCGTAGTCGCGGCAGAGTCACGGTCCTCGAAGGGCTCGCGTGGCCCGACCTGCGCCTGATGTCTGAGCCACTTGCCGACCAGCGGCAGCCGAAGGTCGTGCCCAAGGGCCGCGACAACGATCAACACCATCCATCCGACCGCGCCCGCAGCGAACGCCGCTTGTGTTGCCTTGTCGGACAGACGCGCGCAAACGTACAGAACGATCACCCAAGCCGCTCCGTAGACGATCGCTTGCAGACCATGGAAACGAGTACGTGCGTTCGTTCCACCGAAATACGCGATCGCGCCCGATACCGGGAGTAGCAGGTAAGCAAGAGCGGCCATGCGTCGAGCCTATGGTCGCCGAGCCCTTTTCCGGGTTCGAGGTCCCTCGACGGCGGGGGATGATCGCAACATGCCGAATCGTCTTGCGAAAGAGACCAGTCCTTACCTGCTCCAACACAAGGACAATCCGGTCGACTGGTGGCCGTGGAGCGACGAGGCCCTAGAGAAGGCTCGTCGTGAGGACAAGCCGATACTCCTCTCGATCGGCTACGCGGCTTGCCATTGGTGCCATGTCATGGCACACGAGTCTTTCGAGGACGTCGCAACGGCAGATCTAATGAACGAGAGCTTCGTTTGCGTCAAGGTCGATCGCGAAGAGCGGCCGGACATCGATGCTCTCTACATGGAAGCCGTCCAAGCAATGACAGGTCAGGGCGGTTGGCCGATGACAGTGTTCCTGACTCCCGGCGGTGAGCCGTTCTACGGCGGCACGTACTTTCCCCCGACCGATCGACACGGCCTTCCGGCGTTCTCGAAGCTGCTGGCCGCGATAGCCGAAACATGGGAGAAACGACGCCAGTCGGTCGAGCAACAGAGCCGGCGATTGGTCGAGCACATCGCCGCGGCGATCAAGGTCGCTCCCGCGAGTGACCCGATCACTTCCGAACCACTGTCAGGAGCGGCACAACAACTGCTCCGCTCATTCGACAGCTCCGCCGGCGGTTTCGGCGGTGCCCCGAAGTTTCCACAACCGATGCTGATCGATCTCTGCACGCGATTGGCCGTGCGGGGACACGCAGGTTTGGACGAGGTAGCGAACGCCACGTTGGATGCAATGGCATCCGGCGGGATCTTCGATCAACTCGGCGGCGGGTTCCATCGTTATTCGGTCGATCGAACCTGGATCGTTCCCCACTTCGAAAAGATGCTGTACGACAACGCGCAACTCGTCCGAACGTATGCCCGTGCATGGCAGCGCACCGGTGACGAGCGCTATCGCGACGTGGCGACCGCGACGGCCCGATGGATGCTCGACGAGATGCGCGATCCGAACGGCGGCTTTTATTCGTCGCTCGACGCGGACTCCGAAGGAGTCGAGGGCCGGTTCTATGTATGGGACCTCGATGAGGTCCGCCCGGTGCTCGGCGACCATTTCGAGGCGGCGGTCGCCGAGTGGGGCTTCACCCCAGAAGGCAACTTCGAAGGTAAGAACATCCCAGTGGACCTCGGTCGCGCGAGAGACCGCGACGCTGTTCGTAAAGCGGCGCAGATGCTCCTCGCCAAAAGGTCGGGGCGGGTGCGTCCGCAAACCGATACGAAGGTCCTCGCGGCGTGGAACGGTCTGGCCGCGGCCGGGCTGACAGAGGCTGGGATGATCCTGGATCGGCCCTCTTGGATCGCCGCTGCGAGTGGCGCCCTCTCGTTCGTGCTCGGCGCGATGCGAGTCGAGGGCCGGATCATGCGTTCCTTCGGTAGAGACGATCAGGGGGAGCCGAGACTCGGGCCTCCCGGCTTCTGTGACGACTACGCGTTCACCCTGGAAGCCGCGCTGCAGCTGTTCGAGGCGACGGGCGATCTCGAGTGGCTGCGCCGCGCTCGAGAAGTTGCAGACGCGGCGCTGGAGCTCTTCTGGGACACGGAGGCTGGAGGATTCTTCACGACGGGCATCGACCAAGAGCGTCTCATCTTGCGAAGCAGAGATGTCGTCGACAACGCCGTGCCGTCCGCGAACTCCGTGATGGCGCTGGAGTTACAACGCCTCGCGTTGTTGACGGGCGAGCGTGCATATGAAGCTCGAGCCGAAAACACGATGCGAAGCTTGATCGGCGCAACGAGGCGGGCCCCGATGGCGTTCGGTAACTTGCTCGCTGCGGTCGACTTCTACACGGACGATCCCAAAGAGATCGTCGTCATCGAGGGCGAGAGATCCGATGAGATGTTCGACGCCCTCCGATCGACGTACGTTCCAAACCGCGTGTTGATCCGCGCGAGCGGTGACACCGTCGCGCGCCTCGCGCCCGAAGTTCCACTCGTTCGGGACCGAACCACCGTGAACGGGGCAACGACGGTGTACGTCTGTCGCCGCGGCGTCTGTGAGCTTCCGGTGACGGACGCTCATTCGTTACGCGAACAACTGCTCCGATGAGCGACATCCACATAACGCGGCACCTTTCGATACCTCAGTCCGAGCTCGTGCTGACCTTTTCCACCTCCGGCGGACCAGGTGGGCAGCACGCGAACAAGGTTGCAACGCGCGCGGAGCTCGCGTTCGACGTCATGGGGTCGCGAAGTCTGACGGAGCGACAGCGAGACCGCATCATGCGGAAATTGCGCCATCGGATCGACTCGCACGGAGTGTTGCGCTTGTCGAGTGACAAGCACCGATCACAGTTAAGGAACAGGCAGGAAGTGATGACGAGGCTAGTCCACCTTCTGCAAAGTGCTCTTAGGGTCGAACGGCAACGCGTTGCGACGACACCGACGGCATCCGCGCGTGAAGCTCGGCTGCGCTCCAAACACGCGCACAGCCAAACGAAGAGGTTGCGCCGGCGCCCTCAGGTCGACGACTGACTGCTCGACCCTAGAGCGATACGGGAAGCTCGGGAAACGCTGCACGACGCCCAAACTCCAGGTTCGCCGTGCGCGTCGCAGTGAGGCTATCGACGTGGAGCCACCCGTTCCGTTCCTTGCGATAGATCTCGATCGCAAGGTCGGCGATCTCTGAGTTTGCGCAGTGACGCACCGATCCGTCGGGGTCGTCGTAGCGGACCTGAACCAAACGGTCGACGCTCGCACGTCCGGCCCCCGCGATCCGCCATTCGTCGTTGTGCGCGGTAAAAGCCCACGTCGGCATCTCGTAACGGGACCGGGCTCTGAGAGCCCATTTGAGCCGATTGAACGAGAGCTCTCTCTCACGGGTGCGCAGGTACAAGAAGGTCAGCGTCGGGGCGGGGATCCCCGCGATCGACGACCGGGCTGCGAGCCCTTCGAACACCGCGTCCTCGCCACCGTCGAAGCTCGAGCAGTGGGCCCATGCCCACGTCTCTGCGTTCCCTCGCCCCCATCGGTGGGACTGCTGACCCCGATCGCCGTCGAACGTGAATAACTCTCCGTCGACTGAGACCGATCCCGTGAACGGAACGGCGAGATTCGGGCTGCACACCACGTTCGCGGACCGATCTGCCCGGCGGCGCAATCGCGGAGGCAAGTGCTGGAACGCGCGGTCTGCAGGGTCGAAGTCGAGCGACCACTCGAACGCCTTCCCCTCCGAAGTGACGCGACCCTCCATGTGCCGTTCGGATAACCACGCCTCGCCTATGCGTACGAGAGCGCCGTCATCGCGGCCATTCGGCGCGCCGAGCTGATCGATCGGGAAGCGGTGTTTGCCGGCAAACGTCCGCTTGCCTTCAGGATCGAAGAAGAATCCCCACAACTCGCAATACGGGTCCGCGCCGGCGAGCGCGGTGATCGTGTAGCGCAACCACACACCGCATCCGGTGTCTCGGTGATTGAGTGTCGCGTACCACGCCTCGGACCACCTCGAGGCGCGCCTGTCCCACCGCATGCGGTTCTCGGTGCCGTC
>JALZGD010000319.1:616-2422 GCA_030861205.1 Actinomycetota bacterium | reverse complement strand
ACCCCAGGTGGCGGGCGGCCTCTGCCCTCCCATTGAACTGGCGGAGCATGGGAGGAATAGGCCCGGCATCGGTGCGGTGCAGCGGGAACCGATATACGGCAACGCGCTCGTCTCGCGGTGTCGTCCATCGACCGGGTGAGAAGTAATGAGCGATGTCGCCGAGCACGACGCCCGCATACGTAAATGGTTGGTGTTCGATCACGCGCTTCGAGAAATCGGATAGAGCGGCCTCGCGGCTCACTCCCGGTGGCGGATGAAGCTCTCTGATCGGTGACTCGCTCCACCACAAGTAGTAGTTCGGCCCGGGTCGCTCGGCTGCCGGGCGCGGGTCACACAAGATCCGCTCGTAAGAGGGAAGCGCAACTCCCGAGCAGTTGGCGAAAGGCGCCACGCGCGCGTACAGGAAGTAACCATCTCGATCGGTGATCCCAAACACGCCGTATACGTGCTGGAACCAGGTCGCGTAGAGCAGCAAGGGCAGGACGAAAGCCGCCGCCGTCACGGACACCTTTCGCCACCCCGCGCGTTTGAGGACCACAAGTCCGAGCGGCACGGCGACCACCAATCCGACCGGTCGAGTAAGCACGGCGAGGCCGAGCGCGAGCCCTGAGGCCGCGCATCGCGAGACGAGGTAGTCCCGCCTCCACAGCAGGATCACGACAGCGAATAGCACCAGCGCCTCGAACAGCGTTTCCGACAGCACGTACTGCTCGATGTTGATCTGGTAACTGTCGAGCAGCATCGGGGCGGCTCCGACGGCGGCCCACCCTTGCGAAACGCCAAGCCGTATCAACAATGCGTAGATTGCGAATCCCATCGCAAGACCCAGCAGATGTTGCACAACCGCGACCGACCAGAGACCGGGGACGCGGATCAATAACCACAAGAAGATCGAGTAGAGGCTCGGCCGGAACACGCCCGGCAACAGCGTCACTGCGGCGCGCAGATATGCGTACGTGTCTGCATGGAACAAGAGCGCCGGCGGGTACGCGATGAGCGCCAGGAGCCTCAGGATCATCCCCGCTACTGCAAGCGCGACAAAGACCTTGTGTGAGCGGGCAAGTGATCCTAGGAAGCGAAGTGAGCGGTGCGTTCGTGCGCGCGACGCTCGAGTCACAAGCGCAAACCGATGTCGACGATCTCGGTCCGGATGTCCCTGACCAACGCCGCAGGAGAATCACCCAAGGGCTCGATCGCCCGAGGACCAGAGAAGATCACAACCGTGCTCAGCGCGACGAGAGTGAGGGCCACGATCGCAGCCCCTGCCACGCGGGCGAAACGAACGCGCAGCGCTCCCCCGCTCGATATCCGGGGTCCTAACGACCACGACCACAGGCCGATCACGGCGAGCGACGCCGCAGCCGCAAGACCAACCTCGCCCGCGACCACGTCGATCCCGCTGTTGCCGACCGACGAGACCGCCAGCGACAGAACGGCGAGCCCACCGGCCAGGAGCCACAGAAGAGGTTGTGCAGCGTAAGCAAGGATGTAGCGGACGTGGCGCAGCCCGTCGGGGATGGCTCTTAGCTTGGAACCACCTTGCCCCCGTCGAGGTCTATAGGTGATGGGCGTCTCGACCATGTTCAGTCTTAGCCGAGCGGCCTTGATCACCATTTCGGACGCGAACTCCATCCCTGGGCTCGAGAGCTGCAACTTGGGCACGACTTCGGCTTTCACCATCCTGAGCCCGCAATGCGCGTCCGACATCCGCGATCGCACGACCAGGTTCAGCAAGCCGGTGAGCACGGGGTTGCCGACCCAGCGGTGCAACGCAGGCATCGCTCCCGGAAGGATCGTTCCCTTCAG
>JALZGD010000319.1:0-606 GCA_030861205.1 Actinomycetota bacterium | reverse complement strand
TCCCATGACGATCTCTGCGCCCGCATTCAGCAGATCGAGGAACTTGGCTAGCTCGCCGAAGTCGTAAGTGCCATCGCCGTCCCCCATGAGGATCGCTCGCCCGCGAGCCGCGCGTAGACCCGCGATGTATGCGTTGCCATAGCCGGGGTGCGGCTCCTCGATGACGCGTGCGCCGCCCGCTCGAGCGATCTCGGCGCTGCCGTCACTCGACCCGTTGTCGACTACGAGGACCTCCCCCGAGACACCGGCGCTGTCGATCGCCGCGAATGCCTCGGCGACGCATCGGCCGATAGCCTGCGCTTCGTTCAAGCAAGGGATGACTACGGAGACTTCGAGCGGCCGCTCCACATGAGACAGTTCCCTTCGAACAGCCTCAGAGGTTTTCGGCCGGCCGGTGCCTCAGCCGAAGAAGACTTCGGCGGTCTCGTATAGGTCTGGATCGAGGGTCTTTAGCTGTCCCACGGCTTCGCCGAGCGGCACTCGAACGATCCGGGTGCCCTGCAGCGCGACCATCTTGCCGAAATCTCTTGCGTCGACCGCGTCGATCGCTGCGACGCCGAAACGCGTCGCCAGGACACGGTCGAATGCGGTTGGAGTCCCGCCGCG
>JALZGD010000119.1:6239-7297 GCA_030861205.1 Actinomycetota bacterium | reverse complement strand
TCGCTCCGCTCTGCGTAAACGACCCACGCGCCGCTGCGCGGGGGCTCTTCGGGGTCGTTTAATTCGCAAGGGTCCGCGCCGGCGGCACCTCGCCCTTCGCTATCACGCAGTCAGGGCGTGAGCACTACTTTCATCGCGGCCCGGGACCCGAACAGCTCGTAACCCTCGACCGCGCTGTCCAGAGCAAGGCGGTGCGTGATCAGCTGCGCGGGGTCGACGGCACCTTCCGCCGTCGCATCCAAAGCGTGTCCCCAATGCGCGTGAACGTTCGCCATGCCCGTGAACGTCAGCTCCAAGCCACGGATCCAGGTCATGCCCATCGATAACCCGTAACGCTCGGCGCCGTACACGCCGACCACCACGACACGGCCGCCGTCTCGAACGCACCGCATCGCCGAACGGAATGCGTCGATCGACCCAACTGCGTCCATCGCGACGTCGACTCCGGCGCCTTCTGTTACCGATTGGGTGACGGCTTCCACGGATTGCGCGGATACGTCGAACGCCTCGAAGCCCAGCACCTTTGCGAAGTCAACTCGGCGAGGTTCGGCATCGAAGATGAGCACGCGGGGGCCGGCGAGCCGAGCCGCGAGCGCGCAACACAATCCGATGGGACCTGCGCCGATCACCGCGACTACCTCTTCGGGCGCCAGGCGCGCGAGCGCCGCTGCGTAGAAGCCGGTTGGCAGGATGTCGCCGGAGAAGAGCGCTTGCTCGTCGGTAAGCGCGACCTCGGCCTCGGGGATCGGTCGGAGGTTCACATCCGCGTAAGGGACGCGGACGAACTCCGCCTGGGCACCGTCGAGGTCGCCGGTCAACTCGCCGAGACCCAGCGCCCGACGCTCGCGGCAATGGTTGAACCGCCCGGCGGCACAGGGACCGCAGCGCCCGCACGCGATGAGGAAGGACCCCAGGACGCGCATTCCTTCGGCGAGGCCGACCGCGTCACCGCCTTCGACGACGGTGCCGACGAACTCGTGCCCGATCACGCTTCCGGCTCGCATGCCGGGCGTCTTCCCGCTCAGGAGGTGCAGATCAGATGCGCAGATCGACGTCTT
>JALZGD010000119.1:3495-6229 GCA_030861205.1 Actinomycetota bacterium | reverse complement strand
GTCTTCGACACTTGCACGATCGCGTCTCGGTCCTCGAGCAGCCGCGGCTCCGGCACCTCGTCGACCCTGATGGTTTGCTCGCCGGTGTAAACGACTGCCCTCATCGGGATTCCGCCATATGCGTCCTTCTCGAGGCCGGGAATGGTTGCTACGCCCGGTCGTTCACTCAGAATGAAATCGAGCGGGCAGGAAAAGATCATCGTATGAGCACACAGGTGACGATCTATTCAACGTCTTGGTGCGGGTATTGCCGCCGCCTCAAGCGGCAGCTCGACGACGTCGGAGTTCCCTATTCGGAGATCGATATAGAGGACCGGGAAGACCTGGCGCGCCGGATCGAGCAGGTGACGGGCGGTTACCGGACCGTTCCGACGGTTGCGATCGGCGACCGCATGCTCGTCAACCCGTCGGTGGACGAGGTGCGCGAGGCTGTGCAGCTCGCCTCGTAAGAGTTCGCACGTATAGTAAGGTACTAATATGTCAAACTTCAGAGAACTGTTCCGGCGCGTGAAAGAAGAGACGCCGGAGGTCACCCCCGAGGAGGTACACGCTCGGCTGGAATCCGGCGAGCGCCTGCGCCTGCTGGACGTGCGCGAGCCCGAGGAGGTCGCCGCGGGGGCCGTACCGGGAGCGGCCGCTCTGTCACGGGCCCATTTCGAGAGCCGGATCGAAGACGTCCTCCCCGATAAGTCGGCTCCAGTCGTGGTCTATTGCGCGTCCGGCGTGCGCAGCGTCTTCGCGGCACGCCAGATGGCAGAGCTCGGATACGAGAACGTTGCGTCGCTGAACGGCGGCTTCAGCCGGTGGAAAGACCTCGGGTACGAGTTCGAGATCCCACAGGTCCTCGACAAGGACCAACGCGACCGCTATGCGCGGCACCTCATCTTGTCGGACGTAGGCGAAGAGGGTCAGCTGAAGTTGCTGAACGCGAAGGTGCTTTCGATCGGGGCCGGGGGTCTCGGATCGCCGGCGCTCCTGTATCTAGCTGCTGCCGGCGTCGGAACGATCGGCATCGTCGATTCCGACCGCGTAGACGCATCGAATCTGCAACGTCAGGTGATCCATGACACCGAACGCATCGGCGTGCTTAAAGCCGAGTCGGCACGCGAGACGCTTACGAAGCTGAACCCCGATGTCACTGTGAACGTCCACAACGTGAGGATGGACGAAACAAACGTGCGTGAGCTGATTGCGGGTTACGACGTCATCGTAGATGGCTCCGACAACTTCGATACTCGCTACGTCCTGAACGATGCCGCCGTGGAGCTGCGGAAGCCAGTCGTTCACGGTTCGATCTTTCGTTTCGAAGGGATGCTCTCTACGTTCATCCCGTTCGAGGGTCCCTGCTACAGATGTCTTTATCCCGAGGCACCCCCGCCCGATCTGGCGCCCAACTGCACCGAAGCCGGTGTGCTCGGCGTGCTGCCCGGGATCGTCGGATGCCTTCAGGCAAATGACGCGCTGAAGCTGATCATCGGCTACGGGGAGCCCCTAGCAGGCCGCCTGCTCGTTTTCGACGCCCAGGCCACGACGTTCAGTGAGGTGAAGGTCCGGCGAGACCCTCGTTGCCCGGCGTGTGGCAGCGAAGCAGGTCTGGTCGCTGAACCTCCGGCCGAGAGGATGCCCGAGCCCGTCGCGTGAAGGTTGCCGTCATCGCCGACACGCACACGCGAGGGATGACACGTGCATTGCCTGCGGGCGCATGGCCGTATCTCGAGAGCTCGGATCACATCCTTCATGCCGGCGACGTAGTCGATCCGGCGCTCTTGGACGAGCTGTCGTCTCTAGCTCCCGTGACCGTTGTTGCCGGGAACTGTGATGCCGGAGACGTTCGAGCGTGGGGAGCGACCGACACCGCGACCGTGACATTGGGCGGGGTGACGATCGGGATGGTGCACGACTCGGGGCTATCGCGGAAACGACGAGAGCGAATGCGCGATCTCTTTCCCGGTGCACGCGTGGTCGTCTTCGGTCACTCGCATATGCCGGTGAACGAAGACGACGGCGCGCTGCTGTTATTCAATCCGGGCAGCCCGACATGGAAACGGAAAGCGCCGTTTCCGTCGATGGGTTACCTGTGGATAGAAGATGGAGAGGTCGAGGGCGACATCTTTCCGGTGTGACACTTCCAGTAACGGGTTACCGGGTGGCCGCGTCGACGACGAGGCCTTAGTCGACGACCCGTTCCATCCATAGGAACGGATCTTTGATCTCGGTCAGCGTCGGGAGGTTGTCCGGCGCCGACCACATTTGATTCAACGTGGCGAGGCCCTTCAGCTTCACGACCCCCGCGCAGAACGTCGCTCCGGATACCTCTAGGTCGCGATCGAAACTGACGCCAAGGATCGAACTCAACATGCTGCGGGCTTCGCTCGGAGAGGCGTGATGCCGCCGCATCCCTTCGTCGATGACGTCGAAACCACCGGTTGCTCGCGACACGGCTGCCGCCGAATGCGTCGCGTAGCCTTCGACTGCAGCCATGAACGCACGGAGCCGGTCCAGAGCAGCGCGGTGGCGCTCGGTCTCGGTCAAGGGGATGGCAGGGTCGAGCCCCGTGGCGCTCTCGAGCCCTTCGAGACCACCGCTCTGGAGCTCGATCAAGCGGTTCTCGAGGCCGGCGACGTCGATCTCTATCGCATCGATGATTTCGACATAAAGACTGCGGAAGTAACGCGATATCCAGGGATGGCTTTGGAGGATCACACGGCGTGTCGTGTCGTGGAACGCGAGCCAG
>JALZGD010000119.1:0-3456 GCA_030861205.1 Actinomycetota bacterium | reverse complement strand
CCGCGGGACGCGCGGGTCGAAAGAGCCGAGTGCTTCGGTCGCGAGGTGGCCGACCAGCGTGCCCGCCTGCAGCCCGATCAACAGAGGACCGATCTGTTGCATCATCATGCCGAGCCCGATCGGTGCCTCTTGGGTGGGAAGCTCTGTCATCTGTGCAGAGAAACGGTTCGCGAGCGCAGTCAACAGCCACATCCATGAATCCAGTGTCGATTCGATCCAGCGCGGCCGCGTGACGATCTCAGTGCGCGTGGGTTCGGTTAACTCGAGCCTCGTATATCCGGCGATCAACTCCTCGCAGATGCGGGCGTGGTCCGCATACACCTGAGCTGCCTCGGGAGACGGTGACGGATCGGCCGTCCCTTGGGTGGCGATCGCGACTGCGACTTGACGCGCTATCTCGGTGTTTATCGGTCCCGAGCTCGAAGACAGGATTTTCTGTATCTCGCGGAACAGAGGGATGTCTCCGAATGATTCAGAGCTCACGGCGTCCATGTTAGGCGCACGCCGCGGTTGCCGTTTCATTGTCTACGAGAACCGCCCGATAGGCTCCTCGCGTGGCTGGGGAACAGAAGCTCACAATCGCAGTTACGGGGGCCGCGGGTTATATCGGCACGCGGTTAGTGCGATTGCTGGACGAAGACGACAGGGTCGATCGCATACTCGGCTTCGATACGCGGCGCCCGCGTGCGGCGTCGAAAAAAATGATCTTCGACGAGATCGACATCCGAAGCGAGGCGATCGCCCCTCGGCTCGCCGGCGTCGATGTCGTCGTTCACCTCGCGTTCATCATGGATCCGATCAAGGACGAGACCCATATGCGCGACGTAAACGTGAACGGCAGTCAGAATGTTTTTCGAGCAGCCGGCAAAGCAGGCGTCAACAAGATCGTGTACACGTCGTCGGCAGTCGCTTACGGCGCCCATCCCGACAACGAAGTTCCGCTTACCGAGGAATCCGCGCTGCGAGCCAATCTCGACTTTTCGTATCCCGCACAGAAGCTCGAAGTCGAATACGTATTGAAAGAGGTCAAGAGCGAGTTCCCAGATCTCAAGATGGTGGTGCTGCGCCCGACGATCGTGTTCGGCCCCCACACGGACAACGCGTGGTCGCACGTTCTCGAAAGCCCGTTTCTGTTGGGCGTCTCGGGCCATCGTCCGCCGATGCAGTTCATCCACGAGGAAGACGTCGCGGCCGCGGCTTTCTTTGCCACCACTGAACTCGACGAGGGGTACTTCAATGTCGCCGCCGATGGATGGCTCGAGATCGACCAGATTGTCGGGATGTTGGGAAGGCGCCGTATCGAGGTACCTGACCCGATCGCGTTCGCTCTTATGGAGCGCATGTGGCGACTTGGTTGGTCCGATGCTCCCGCCGGGATGATGCACTACTTGATGCACCCATGGGTGGTTTCGAACGCTAAGTTGACGGCGGCCGGATTCAAGCCGAGGCACTCGAACGAGGACGCGTTGGCGGCGGTGGTCGATAGAACGCGCGACCACGTGCGCATCGGGGGCGCGCGACTTCGCAGGAAGGACGTCTCGAAGATTGCGCTCGCGGGAGCAGGCGTTGCAGGCGGCGCCGTCGCCGTCCGAGCCTTGCGCCGCAGGCGCTGATAAGCCTTCGGGGCGTCTGGTAGCCTGTTTTTCGGCGGCTCGCGGGCCTAACAGGAGCTAATCGCCGCCGACACTCGAGATCAAGGAGCTCAATCAGATGGTCTATCTGCTATTGCTTGCCGCGTTGGCGGCGGGCGCCATCGGCCGACTGTGGTTGATGCAGCGCCGTCAGCGTTCACACCTCGAAAGCGTCGACGGTTTCAAGGAAAGTCTTCAACGCCTGTCGACGTCGCCGGGATTCAACGGGCGGCCGCGAGTCGTTCAGTCGCGCGTCAGGCGGGGCCCGGTCAACCGGCCGACTCTCGATCCCGAGCGCCGCGCAGCAGCGAAGCGTCGCCTCGAAGCCCGTCGTCGTTCGATGAAGGTCACGCAGCAACAGCGCCGCGCGGGTTAGTAGCCGTTCACTAGCTTCATGGCGCGCGATCTCGCGATCGACCTGGGGACGGCCAACACCCTCGTCTATCAGCGTCAGCGCGGGATCCTGTTCGCGGAGCCGACGGTGTTGGCTCTCAACAAGGAAACGGGCGATGTGCTCGCGATGGGCAACGAAGCGTGGCACATGATCGGTCGGACGCCTGGATACATCGTCGCCGTCCGCCCGCTGCGGTCTGGTGCGATATCCGACTTCGACGTCACCGAGAAGTTGATCCGGCTGATCTTGCAGAGAGCAGGCGTTGGGCGTTTCTCACGGCCGAAGGTCCTGGTGTGCGTTCCGAGTGCGTTGACCGAGGTCGAACGGAGAGCGGTCGAGGAGGCAACGCTTTCGGCCGGGGCGCGGTCGTGCCACTTGATCGAAGAGCCGATGGCCGCCGCGATCGGTGCCGGCCTGCCGATCCACGAACCGCTCGGCAACCTCGTCGTCGATGTCGGCGGAGGAACTAGTGAGGTCGCGTTGATCTCGATGGGCGGCATCGTCACAAACACCGCCGTTCGGGTCGGTGGCTTCGATCTGGATGCTGCCATCCAGCACTATGTCCGACGCGAATACACGATCGCGATGGGGGAGCGCACCGCCGAGCGGATCAAGATCGCGATCGGCTCGGCTTTTCCGATGGCGCACGAGGACACTGCAGAGCTCAGAGGGCGCGATCTGGCAACTGGCCTCCCAAAGACGATCGTCATCACGTCAGAAGAGATACGTGAGGCGATAAACGAGCCTGTGCGAGCGATCGTGGCGTCGACGATCGAGTGCATCGGATCGTCGCCTCCAGATCTCGTTCAGGACGTGCTAACGCATGGCATCACCCTCACGGGCGGCGGCGGGATGCTGTCGGGCCTCGACATGTTGATCTCGTCCGAAGCCGAGGTGCCGGTCCACGTCACCGAGCAGCCGCTGGAAGCCGTCGTGCTCGGCGCCGGCAAATGCTTGGAGGCGTTCGAAGACCTCAAGTCGGTTCTCGTAACGAACTGATTCGGCGAGGCTCGCCGGAATTGCCCGACCTATCCGCCGGCGGGGCCTAATCTGCCGGGCACGATGCAACGCAACGAGTGGGATCTACCTCAGCCGCCCGGCATCGAACCGGTCAAAGGACCTCACCTCGTCCGATGGATCGTCGTCGCTGCGCTCCTAGTCGCGTTGTGGATCGCAGCATTCCGCGTATCGATCCCGTTCTTCTACGTATTCCTACCCGGCCCGGTCCGAGACGTAGAACGATTGGTCGAGATCAAAGGTCAGTCGACGTACTCGTCGGAAGGGAGCCTGTATCTGACGACGGTCTCCGAAGACATCAACGTGACTTTCGTGGATCTCCTTGAAGCCTGGGTCGATCCTCACAAAACCGTTATCGATAAGTCGCAGGTCACCGGCGGGCAATCGTTCAGTCAGGTCGAAAAGCAACAGAAG
>JALZGD010000318.1 GCA_030861205.1 Actinomycetota bacterium | reverse complement strand
CTCGATACATGTTGATGAGCCGGATGACCCGAGACTGCTTTTCGAGGTCGGCCTGGTCGTCGTCGATGGCGGCGTGGTCGCGACTCCATCGCACGGGCTCGTAAGGCACTCGTAGCGAAGCGAATACCTCGTCGTAGAAACGGTCGCCTCCGAGCATCAGGTCTTGCACGTAGGAGAGGAACTGCCCCGACTCGGCCCCCTGGATCACGCGATGGTCGTAGGTCGATGTCATCGTGAGGGTCTTGCTGACACCGAGGCGCGCGAGAGCGCGCGGGTCGGCCGCTTCGTATTCCGCGGGGTATCCGACAGCACCGACGCCGACGATCAGCCCTTGGTTAGGCATCAAGCGGGGCACCGAGAGCCGCGTACCGACGGTTCCGGGGTTCGTGAGAGTAATCGTCGTGTCGGCAAAGTCGGCCGTGGTCAGTTCGTTCGCCCGGACCCTGCGGATGACCTCTTCGTAGGCCCCGAAGAATCCGGCGAAGTCGAGCTCGTCGGCGCGCTTGATGTTGGGGACCAGTAGCACGCGCGATCCATCTTTCTTCTGGATGTCCACGGCGAGACCGAAGTTCACGTGCTTGTGCTCGACGACATGAGGCGCGCCGTCGATCTCGGCATAGCTCGCCTTCATCCCTGGATGGATCTCGAGAGCTTTGAGCACGGCCCACCCGATCAGGTGCGTGAAAGAGACCTTCCCGGCACGGTGGTTAGCGAGATAACGATTGATGATCCGCCGGTTCTCCTCGAGGAGTTTCGCCGGGATCGTCCGTACGGACGTTGCAGTCGGGACGCCAAGCGACGACTCCATGTTCTGAGCGATGACGCCCGCGACCCCCCGTAAGGGTGTCGCGTCCTCGGGGACCTCAGGAAGCGGCTCGGCTTGCTCGGCTGCTTCGGCGATCGTGGCTGGTGTCTGCTCTGGTGAAGACGAAGGCCGCACGCCGTCGCCATGTGGCCGTGTACGTGTGGGTTTGTAGTCCTCGAAGAAGTCTCGCCAGGCCTCCGCTACCGAGTGCGGGTTGTCCTGGTAGCGGCGATACATCTCGTCGACCAACCAGATGTTGGGGCCGAACGCTTCTTTGGAGATGTCGTCTGCCACTTATCGATCACCGCTTAGCTCTGGGGAAGACACCTAGAGTAGGTGTCCGTTCCCTATTAATGCAAAACGGAAGCGTCGGACGACTATTCCAGTCTCAGCGAACGACGGGACCCTCCGGGAGGGGCTGGGACGGCATCCCGTAATTCGAGATCAGAGTCATATAAGGACTGGGGTCCCCGCTCCACTCGAGTTCCTTGATCTCCTGTTCGGTGCGTCGCCCCGTGAGCGCGCGCAACAGCTCGATCTTGCTCCCTCGCACCGTGACGGCTGGGTCCCCCTTGCCGGCGACCCAGCTGTGACCGTCGTCGGCTTCGATCGATACCGGGGCAAGCCCCGCGTCTTTGACTCGCTTGCCGAAGTACTTCACATACCTCTCGAGCGCGACGAGCAAGGCCTGGTCACCAGGACCACCGTCGGCCCCCAGCGCGGCGAGCATGTCGAGCTCGTGGGTCACGAGGTCTCCGATCAAAGCGGACGCTGCACCAGGTGGGATCGCATCCATGACGCCGGCGATCTTCGGGGCGAGCTCCTCCCACTCGGCGTCGATCTCCTCCACCGCCTTGCCGCCCCGTCGCTCGACCTGCAACCGCGTCCACTCGTCGGATCCTGCCGCTGATGCGTTCATGGCGGCGGTGTCTTCGCCGACCCCAACGAGGTGCGCGAACAGGTCTTTCACGGTCCAATCGGGGCACGCGGGGACTAGCCTGTCGAGCTGATCTCTTGAAGCGGTAAGCACGGTGTCGCGGATGCGCTTTCTTCCTGCTTCGTACACGTCCGCCATCTCGCCCACGCCTCGCACACTAATCCGCCGCTTGACTTGTTCTCGGATGCGTATAAGCGTGGGTCGTACCCGAGCAAGGAGGTGGTGACTTTGTTCATCCAGATCGTCGAGGCTAAAGTCGACGGCGCGTCGACCGCGCGGGAAGCATGGGACGCATGGGAGAGGGACGTCCGACCGAACGTCACCGGTTACCTGGGTGCCACCGGCGGCGTAACCGATGACGGCCGGGTCGTGCTGATCGCTCGTTTCGAATCGCCCGAGGCGGCCGCGAAGAACAACGATCTACCCGAGCAGCAGCAGTGGTACGAGAAACACCTTGCGAATCTCGACGGCCTCACGTTCACGAACTGCACTCAGGTCGACGAGATGATGGGTGGCGGCTCGGACGACGCGGGCTTTGTGCAGTTGATCAGAGGCAAGTGCTCTGACCCAGAAAAGATGCGTGAGATAGGCCAACAGATGGAAGGCGAGCTGGCAGGACGACGGCCCGATCTTCTTGGCGGCACGGTGGCGTGGCACGACGACGGTGGCGGCTCGTTCACAC
>JALZGD010000317.1:1947-2425 GCA_030861205.1 Actinomycetota bacterium | reverse complement strand
GACCGGGAACGTGCTCGGTTTCGTAGTCCAGGCTGTTGGGGTTGTAACCGGGGAAGGCCGGCGATCCCGTCTGGGTCCAGCTGACGCCTCCGTCGAGTGATTTCGCACACGAGGTCGTGATGACGTCGTTGTAGCAGTAGTAGAGGACGTCCGGATAGGCGACCATCGCGGCCTTCGGCGTAGTGGCCGGAGGACCGGCGGCGATCGTTTGGTGGTCGTTCACGTCGGGGTGCGAGCACATGGCCGGGTTCGTAACCCACGATCCACCCTCGTCGTCCGAATACGACATGTACAAACACGCGACCGTGTTGTCGATCGTGAACACCCGGTTCGTGCGGTGGTCGACGTAGAGGTAGGGATCGAGCGAAACCGCTTGTGCGTTCCTGCCACCAGGAGCCTTAGGAGACACGATCTGCCACGTCTGGCCCTGGTCGGTGGACCGGACGACGTCGATCTTTGTGTTCCCCTGGAACGCGGT
>JALZGD010000317.1:0-1937 GCA_030861205.1 Actinomycetota bacterium | reverse complement strand
GATGAAGATGTCGCCTTTTTTCGTAACCCCCAAGGTCGGCTCGGACGCATTGACCCCGATCCGGTAGAGGTGCGCGTATGGGATCTTTCCGCCGGGCGGATGCACGACGGCCCCGCCGCTGTGGTGAACCACGGCTTGCCCGCCGGACTCGTTCGGGGCTCCTGCGGCGCCTGCCGTCGGCTGGATCACGATCGAGATGCTTCCGAGGAGACCAAGGATCCCCATCAGACCTATCGCTTTGCGAACCCGCAAGAAACCCACCCGATCACCTCCGCGCTGAGGAAAAGCCCATATAAGAGACCTGCTCAACAGTTCGCTGCGCGGTGGGGCGCTCCTGCCGGTTTCGCCCTGAAAGTCGGGTTTTAGGACAGCCGCTCGATGATCATCGCCATGCCCTGCCCGCCGCCCACGCACATGGTCTCGAGGCCGAAGCGCTGGTCGCGGGTCTCGAGGTCGTTCAGCAGGGTGTTCATGATCCGGGCGCCCGTCATCCCGTAGGGGTGGCCGAGCGCGATCGCGCCTCCGTTGGGATTGAGAACTTCGCCGAACGGATCGATGCCGACCTCGCGGCAGACGGGAAGCACTTGTGCGGCGAAGGCCTCATTCAGCTCGACGACGTCGATGTCCTCGATAGACATGTCGGCCTGTTTCAGGACCTTGCGCACTGCTTCGATCGGCCCGACCCCCATGATCTCGGGCGCCACGCCCGAGACTGACGACGCGATGATCCGAGCTCGAGGCGTCACGCCGAGCTGACGAGCGCGCTCGTCGCTCATCACCACGACTGCGGCAGCCCCGTCGTTAAGGGGGCACGAGTTGCCGGCCGTGACCTTGCCGTCGGGCTTGAATGCAGGCTCGAGAGCGGCGAGCTTCTCGAGCGTCGAGCTGGGTCGCGGACCGTCGTCCGCCTCGACGACGGTCCCGTCGGCCTTCGTGTAGGGGCTGATCTCCCTGGCGAAGAACCCAGAGCCTTGTGCTGCAACGGCGCGCTCTTGCGAACGCTGCGCGAAGCGGTCCATGTCTTCCCGGCTGACGTCGTACTGGTCGGCGACGTTTTCGGCGGTCATCCCCATCGGGATGTAGACGTTTGCGATCTCGGCGTCGTCGCCGAACAACTTGGGATGCAGCTCGTCCACATCCTTGGGGTAGCCGTCGACCTGGGAGATCGACTCGACGCCTCCGGCGACGAATACATCACCTTCGCCGGCCTTGATGGCGTGGAACGCCATCCGGATCGTCTGCAGGCTCGACGCGCAGAACCTGTTCACCGTCGTTCCGGGGACGTGATCGGGCAACCCCGCGAGCAGCGCCGCGCGACGGCCGAGATTCATCCCTTGCTTCTGCTCGGGGAATCCGCACCCGATCATCACGTCCACGACCTCGCCTGGATCCACGTCCGGAACTTTCTTGAGCGCCTCGACGATCGCGAAAGCCATCAGGTCGTCGGGACGCACGTCCGCGAGCGAGCCTTTCTTGGCGCGCCCGATCGGGGTGCGAGCAGCTGCGGCGATGACGGCTTCGGGCATGAGGGCGCTCCTTGGTGAGATCGGTGGGTGAGCGATAAACGTCGCTAACGACCCTAACGTCGACGCCGCCTGCTTATTTCGGGTCACGGGGGAGCGTCCGGGGGGGCCTTTCGGGACAAATGCGAAACCTGACCTGACAGTCAAGACGCCGATTCGCTACCTTGCGGAAGAAGGACAAAGCAGCCGTGGATGGGGAGGTCAGCATGACCATTACTGAAGAACTGCGCGAGGTCGGCCTCTGCGACGAAGCTGCACAGCCGCATCTCACACAGAAGGGCCGCGAGTGGTTGCGGATGCTCGGTGAGATGGAATCGTCGGAAGTCCTCGAGCTCGGTGAGGCCGACGCAGACTTCGTCCTGTCGACGAACGGCATCTTCCGCTAGAACCTAGGCGTTCTGTTGGAGTGAACGC
>JALZGD010000014.1:8015-18037 GCA_030861205.1 Actinomycetota bacterium | reverse complement strand
CTGCCGGAAGACATCGACTTCACGCCCAGCGATGAAGCGTCGCCGCTCGCGAATGCGCACGAATGGGTCGACGTGCCGTGTCCCAAGTGCGGGCGGCCGGCGCGGCGTGACACCGACACCATGGACACGTTCGTCGACTCGTCTTGGTATTACCACCGCTATCTCGACCCTCATAACGACGAGGTTCCGTTCGATCCGGAGCGATCAGCGCGCTGGATGCCGATGGATCAGTACACCGGCGGGATCGAGCACGCGGTTCTTCACCTGATCTACGCACGCTTCTTTCAGAAAGTGTTCGTCGACATGGGCCTCGCGAAGGATCCGGAGCCTTTCCCGAATCTTCTGAACCACGGAATCGTCACGATGGGCGGGAAAAGGATGTCGAAGTCGCGCGGCAACATCGTCGAGACCCTCGAGGCGTTCGATCTCTACGGCTCGGATGCGTTGCGGCTCTACATGCTTTTCTCCGGCCCCCCCGAAGCACCTTTCGATTGGCCCGAGGAGGGCGTCACGGCGATCGGCAGCGTGACGTTTCCGTGGTTGCAGCGCGTGTGGAGGCTGTGCGAAGAGAACCGCGATGTCGTTCACGTGGGAGAGCTTCATTCGGGCCCGGTCGAGCACGCGCTGCGCAAGCACATCCACAGGACGATCAAGGTCGTAACCGAGGACTACAAGTCGTTCTCCTTCAATACCGCGATCGCGCGTCTGATGGAGCTCGTCAACCAGGCATATCGCTACAAGAAGGTCGGCGGTCACCATCCCGAGGTGATGAGCGAGCTCATCGTCACGCTGTTGAAACTCTTGGCCCCGATGGCCCCTTATCTAACCGAGGAGCAGTGGCATCGGCTCGGCAACGAATCGTCGATCCACGCAGAGCCCTGGCCGACGTTCGATGAAGATCTTGCAGCACTCGACGAAGTGACGCTAGTCGTTCAGGTCAACGGGAAGGTCCGCGACACGATGAAAGTGCCGCCCGACCTGGCGGAGGACGAACTGACAACGCGTGCCCTCGCTTCGGAAAAGATCAAACGCCACCTGGACGGGAAAGATCCGAAGAAGATCATCGTGCGCCCGCCGGGGCTGGTGTCGCTTGTGGTCTAGCTTCTCTTAGAAGACCTCGGGGCACCACGGGGCGATGTCCCAGCGGAACATCTGTGTCGCCGACGCAACGGCTCCGGGACTCAACTCGCGTACGCGCCCCGCGGATGCAAGCTGAGCGAAAGTCGTTTCGCCTAGATAGGTGCATGCAAGCTCGTTGACCGTCATTGAGAGCGCCGCTTCGCCCGCGGCCCTTGTCACCTTCGCCTTGCCGTCGTGTACGTCTATCGACCATGTCCCCGCGTTCCACGGGCAGAAGTCGTCGACGATATCGACGACCAGCGATCCATCGTGCTTGTACGCACGGGCTTCCAGTGCTTCGGGAAGATCGATGATCCGCAGCCACAAAGCCTCGCCGGACATGAACCGTAGGCTTCGGGGGTTGAGCAGCAGGTAGCGCAACGCGTGGTCCGACGGCAGGTGATAGGCCGCGATGTTCGTAATCAGGTCGACTCCAAACAAGTATCGCCAGATCTCCCGCGTCGCGACCGCGTCGACACCCATCGCTTCGTCGACTTGCAGCGTCCCCACGGCAAAGCCTTGCTCCCATCCGGTCTTTACGCGGTACATCGCGTAGGCCCCGACCTCACCCGAAGGGTCTTCCCACACGACGTGCCACCGCGGAGAGAATCCTTCGCGATCGCTTTCGGGATCTCGGAGACGATGGAACCGCCACCATTCGGGCCATCGCGCGTACATCCCCGGTCGCTGCTCTTTGACCTGGTCGTACACGACGGGATAGATATTGAGAGCCTCGTCGGCCGTGATCATGTGTGCCTGGCCGACTTGTGGCTCCGGTGTGAGGAATGCCGCCTCCGCACGCGGTAGGTCGATGTGCGCCTGGACTGCGGCGGCGCCGTAGCCGAAACGTTGATAGATCGGGTCCTCCGATGCCCATAGAACAGCGATCGGTTCGCGGCGCTCGTGCTCGTCGTCGATCTGGGCTCTCATCATCTTCGTCAGCACGCCGCGACGGCGGTGACTGGGGAGGACACCTACCACCGTGACGCCGCCGGCTTTCACCGAACCACCGGGAACCGTCAGGTCGAATGCGTAGGCACCGGCGGTGCCGACCATCGTCGACCCGTCTCTTGCCGCGAACATCCGCTGTGGGTCGCTGAACTTCGCGAACTTCTCGGCGTGCTCCGGCTCGGGCACTTCGCCGAAGGCGGCTTCGACGGTTTTCAAGAACTCTTCGAACTGATCGTTCGTGATCGGCCGGATGTCGACGTCCATCACAGGATGATTGCATAGTGGCGAGAGCCACAGCGTCGCTTGCGGGTGGACGCTCGTATGTCTGCATGGGTTTGCCCGGTTCGTCGACGCGCGACTCGCTACGCCGGCTCGAGACGATGATCGGGCGGCGTCGCGACATCGTGACAGCGGGCGTCGCCGTCGCCATGCTCGTCGCGATCGCCCTCGCGATGATGGCGCGCGGTGCACCCGCGCAAATCGCTCCGCCTGCAACCGAGCCCGACGCAGTCGTGCAGCCCACGAGCTCAGCCGCAACAGTCGTAGTTCACGTCGCGGGAGCGGTCCGCTCTCCGGGCGTGTACGCGTTACCGCTCGGTTCCCGTGTCACCGACGCGATCGCCGCAGCCGGCGGTGCGGTGGGTAGAGCGGATCTCGACGCGCTGAATCTCGCCGCGCCGCTGTCCGACGGGGAGAAGATCGAAGTCGTTCGCAGAGGCACCGCGTCGCAGGGGGTCTCCACGGCCCCCGCATCTGCCGGACCCGGCAGCGGGGCGCTGGTGAGCATCAATAACGCCGACGAGGCTGCGCTCGATACGATCCCGGGCATCGGTCCGGTCACGGCCGAAGCGATCCTGAAGTATCGAAGCGAGATCGGTTCGTTCGATTCGATCGACCAACTGATCGACGTGCCGGGAATCGGTCCGGCGACGCTCGAATCGATCCGCCCCTACGTGACTCTCTAGGGTCTGTTGCGCGACCCCATCGCGCGCGTCTGGACCGCAGCGTTGTTCTTCGTGGCAGGCGCGGCGGCGGCAAGCCTCCTGCCCACGCGTCTTGCAGTGCTCGGATGCCTCGTTGGGGCGACCGGCACGTTCTTGCGGCGTCGCCGTCTTGTCGCAGTGCTCGCGTTGGCAGTTCTCTCGTTCGCCGCGGGGTCGCTCGACGCAAGCCTCCACAACGCGTCGGGGGCCGCGCTGGAAACCCTCGCCCATGGATCGCCGCGCTGCCTCTTGCACGGACGAGTACAAGAGGCGATGTCTCCGTTTGGCTCATTGGTGCGTGTTGGTGAGATCGCGTGCGCAGATGGGGTCGTGAGTGGAGGCGCACTTGCGCTCCCACTGCTGACAGCTCCGGCGGGGACGCGCGTTGATGGCTCCGGTTGGCTGATCAAGCCACCACAAGGCATGTTCGAGGACGTCCTGCGACGTAACGGAGCGAGCGCTGCCTTCCAGACATCCAACCTGACTACTAGCGGCATCTCGTCACCGGTGTTCCGTCTTGCGGCGGCGATACGCGGCTCCCTGGCGGCTGCGTCATCCAGGCTGAGTCCACCGGAGTCGGCGCTCCTGAAAGGCGTAGCGATCGGCGACACGAGCGATTTCGACTCTCGCACTCTCGAGGACTTTCGGCGATCGGGTCTGTCGCATCTGCTTGCGGTGTCCGGTGAGAACCTGGCGATGTTGATGGGTGCAGTGGCGTTTGCGGCGACGCGACTTGCCCGCAAGCCGCGCATCTTTGTGATGGCCCTCGCCGCAGGAACGTTCGTGATCGTCGTTGGACCGCAGCCGTCGGTTCTGCGCGCAGCGGTCATGGCGGCGATCGCACTCGGCGCGATGGCCGCGGGACGCTCGGCAGACCCCCTAACGGCGCTCGGCATTGCAATAGTGACGGTCGTCGCGTTACGTCCCGGCCTTGTTTTCTCGCCGGGCCTGCAGCTCTCTGCAGCTGCAACGGCCGGGATCGTGATCTGGACGTCGCGGATCGCCGCCCGCCTCTCAGCGCTCCCACGTCCACTGGCTCTGGGCCTTGCCGCGACGACGGCGGCCCAGATCGCGGTTGCACCGTTGCTGGTCGGCTTGTTCGGTCAGATCTCCGTGATCGGCGTCGTAGCGAATCTCATCGCCTTGCCCGCAGTACCGGCTGCCACCGTCCTGGGGCTCACGGCGGGAACCGTCGGTCTATTCAACGCGTCCGCTGCGGCGGTCCTCGCCGTGGTTGCGCGTCCCTTCGTGGCGTGGATCTTGTGGGTAGCCGCACGCCTCGGCCGGCCGACGTGGGCCGCCGTTGCCGTTCCGCACTGGGCTGGGATCCCCGTGGCCGCTCTGGTCGTGATGTGGCTGCTTGCGGGGCTGAGAGATCCGCGGGAGCCGTCACCTCTATCGTTAAGCCATGTTCAGTTGGAGCGTCGAGGATCCGAACGGCACCGAGATCTCGACATCTGAAACGTTCTCGTCGCGGGAGGACGCTGAGGCGTGGATGGGCGCCGAATGGTCGCGGCTCGCGGAAGCGGGCGGGAAGACAGTCGTTTTGATGGACGGAACCGACGTTGTCTATCGGATGAGCCTGGACCCTGAATGAGTGCACCTTTTTATCTGCTGTCGGGTGAGAGCTACCTAGCCGAGGAAGCTCTCGATCGAGTCCGGAAGGAAACTGGGGCCGACCCGCTATCGGAGATCGCCTTCACTTCAGAGGCACCCGGGGTCGAGATCGTCGAAGCGCTTTCGACGCGATCGTTGCTCGGCGGGACGCGCCTCGTCATCGTCGAGGACGCCGACGGCTTGAACAAAGAGCAATCGGACGTGCTCGCACGCTACCTCGAAGCTCCGTCACCGGACTCGGTGCTGGTGCTGATCGCATCCGGCCGTTCGAAACTCGACGCGACCGCTAAGAAGCTAGGCGCGGTCATAACGCTAGAGCCGCCGAAGGGAAAGCGTCTCGTCGCGTGGCTGAAAGACCACGCGCAACCGCACGGGCTGTCGCTAGATGACCGAGCTGCCTGGGCTCTGATCGACAGCGTCGGGTCAGAACTAAGAGATCTGGATGGCGCGCTGGCGCAGATCGCGTCGGGCAGCGGCGGTGAACAACGCCGCGTGACTGCGGCCGAGGTACGAAAGGCGTTCCCCAGGCTTGCGGACGAGCGCATCTACGCGCTGACCGACGCGGTATCCGATCGGAAGCTTCAACCGTCCATGATCGCCTTGCGAAGATTGCTCCAACAGGGTGACGATCCGCTAGTGCTGTGGGGAGCGTTGGTCGGGCAGTTCCGCCGACTGCTGAAGGTGCGCCGGATCGCGGACCTCAGCGCGCGGGCCGTTGCCGATCAGATGGGGTTGCCTACTTGGCGCGCCGAGCGCTTGCAGCGCCAGGCGCGCCTATTCCGAGAAGAAGAGCTCGTCGATGCGATGGAAACGCTGGCCCTCACGGATATCGAGTTGAAGAGTGGCGACGTTCCGCCTGAAGCTGCGCTAGAACGCGCGGTTATCGAGCTGATCGACCGTGATGCGGTGAGTCAGGGCTGACCCGTCAGGAAGAGTGAAGGCGTTTCGCAAGCCGCGACTTCTGATTGGCTGCTTTGTTCTTATGGATGACGCCTTTCGACGCAGCTTTGTCGAGCGAGCGCGCGACGTCTTGATACGCGGTCTGCGCGGCTTCCTGATCGCCTGATGCGACGGCCGCTTCGAGCCCCTTCACCTTGGTCTTTAGAGTCGAACGCGCGCTCTTGTTGCGCTGACGGCGCCGCTCGTTCTGTCGATTCCTCTTTATCTGTGACTTGATGTTGGCCATGGTTTAAGAAGGCTCTCCTGCTCGGGACGGTCGAAACAGGATAGCAGAGCACTAGAGCGGCAGGGTTGTCGGCGTCCACGCACTAGATTCAGCCCATGGACCAACCTCATCAGCGGGCCTTTGCCGTGATCAGCCACGTCGACCACGGCAAATCGACACTTTCCGATCGCCTGCTGCAGTTGACGGGAACGGTGTCCGAGCGTGACATGCGCGAGCAGTACCTCGACAAGATGGACCTCGAGCGAGAGCGCGGGATCACGATCAAAGCCGCGGCGGTTCGGATGGAGTACCAAGCGTCGAACGGCGAGCTGTATGAGCTGAACTTGATCGACACGCCGGGGCACGTCGACTTCGGCTACGAAGTGTCTCGTTCACTGGCTGCATGCGACGGCGTACTCCTGCTGGTCGATGCTGCGCAGGGCATACAGGCCCAGACGCTGACGAACCTCTACCTCGCCGTCGATGCCGGCCTAGAGATCATCCCGATACTCAACAAGATCGACTTGCCTGCAGCCCAACCCGACAAGTACGCAGAAGAGATCGCCGCGCTGGTCGCGTGCGACCCGGAAGATGTCCACCGGATCTCGGCAAAGACCGGCGAGGGGGTAGATGCGCTGCTCGAAGCGATCGTGGCGCGTATCCCGCCGCCGTCGGGCGACCCCTCGGCGGCTCTTCGTGCACTCGTCTTCGACTCCGTGTACGACGCATACAGAGGGGTGATCGCTTACATACGGGTGATTGACGGAGCGCTTGAGTCTCGTCAACCCATCTCTTTCATGATCGCCGGGATCGAAGCCGAAGCGGACGAGATCGGGATCATGGCGCCGAACGCAACGCGTACCGAATCGTTGGATACAGGCGAAGTCGGATACCTCATCGCAGGCATAAAAGACGTGTCCGCCGCGAAAGTGGGGGACACCGTCACGTCGAAAGAGAACCCGGCGGGTCAGCCGCTGCCCGGCTATCGCGAGCCGAAGCCGATGGTCTTTGCCGGGATCTATCCGATCGAAGGCGACGACTTCCCGCTGCTCCGCGATGCGCTCGAGAAGCTCAAGCTCAATGACGCGGCCCTCGTGTACGAGCCGGAGTCCTCGTCCGCGCTCGGGTTCGGATTCCGCTGCGGCTTCCTCGGGCTGCTGCACATGGAGATCGTGCGCGAGCGGCTCGAGCGTGAGTTCGATCTGTCGCTGATCGCTACCGCACCCTCCGTCGGCTACGAGATCCAAGCAACGGACGGGACACGACGGACCGTGCGGAACCCGACGGACATGCCCGATCCCTCGCAGATCGAGGAGGTGTTCGAGCCATACGTGTCGGTCATGATCGTGACGCCGTCCGAGTTCGTCGGGACGGTGATGCAACTGTGCCAAGAGCGGCGCGGTGAATTGAAAGAGATGCATTACCTATCGCCAGAGCGGGTCGAGATCCGCTATCACATCCCGTTGGGTGAGATCATCTTCGACTTCTTCGATCAGCTGAAGAGCAAGACGAAGGGTTTCGCGTCGATGGACTACGAGCCCGTTGGCTTGAACCCGTCGAATCTCGTGAAGGTCGACGTGCTGTTGAACCAGCAACCGGTCGATGCTTTCTCGACGATCGTTCATCGTGACAAGGCGTACGACTACGGCAAGACGATGACCGAGCGGTTGCGCAAGCTGATCCCCAGACAGCTATTCGACGTACCGATCCAAGCGGCGATCGGCTCTCGCGTCATCGCTCGAGAGACTGTGCGCGCAAAGCGGAAAGACGTTCTCGCAAAGTGCTACGGCGGTGACATCACCCGTAAGCGCAAGCTGCTCGAGAAGCAGAAAGAAGGAAAGAAGCGGATGAAGCAGATCGGGTCGGTCGAGGTCCCGCAGTCCGCGTTCATCGAGGCCCTCAAGGTCGATGCGGAGGCAAAGTCGTGATCGCCGGGGCGCCGAGGGCGGTGGCCGGCCGAACGGGGGAGTGGCTCGAAGATCCGGGCTTCGGCGTCTACGTGCACATCCCGTTCTGCGTGCATCGTTGCCACTACTGCGACTTCAATACGTATGAAGGGCTCGAGAGCATCCGGGCTCCTTATGTCGATGCCGTCGTGAGACACATCGAGGTCTCGGACGAGGCACGGCCTGTAACGTCGGTGTTCTTCGGTGGGGGCACGCCGACGATCCTGGAGCCATCCCAACTCGGTCGCATCCTCGAAGCGATCGAACGGCGGTTTGGTATCGCCGACGATGCCGAGATAACGATCGAGGCGAACCCGGAGACCGTCGACGACGCGAAATTCGGCGCGCTCCGGCATGTCGGATTCAACCGGGTTTCGATCGGAGTCCAGTCGCTCGTCGATCACGTCCTTGTGGGGCTCGGACGCACTCACTCCGCGGCGGTTGCAGTCGAAGCTGTGGGCGCGGCCCGTCGAGCGGGTTTCGACGACATCAACGTAGACGTGATCTATGGGTCGCCGTGGGAATCGGAATCGGACTGGGCGACCACGTTGGAAGCCGTCGTGTCTCTCGACGCGGATCACATCTCGGCGTACGCGTTGACGATCGAAGAGGCGACCCCACTGGCGACATTGATCCGCACGGGCCGAGTCCCCGACGTGGATCCGGACGTCCAAGCACACCGTCACGGCGTTGCAGAGAGCGCGCTGAGCGCCGCGGGCTACGAGCGTTACGAGATCTCGAACTGGGCGCGGCCGGGACGAGCAAGTCGGCACAACGTCCTGTATTGGTCCTCCGGCAATTACTTGGGATTCGGCGCCGGCGCACACGGCCACCGCGACGGCCGCCGCTGGTGGAACGTTCGCTTACCAAGGGACTACGTCGCGTCGATCTCCGCTTCAGGGTCGGCAATTGACGGCGAGGAGCTCCTCGAAGGCGGCTCGCGAGGTGGCGAGGCGCTGATGCTCGGGCTGCGGTTGCGTTCCGGAGTACCGATCGAAGCTTTCACGCGTCGGTTCGGTCGGGCGGTCATCGAAACCCGCAGCGCCGCGATCGCAGATCTAGCGGTGTCGGGACTGATCGTCGACAACGCCGGAAATCTCGCCCTGACGGACCGAGCGACGCTCGTCGCGAACGAGGTCGCGGCGCGGCTGTTGTGACGCGCCCCAATATCGCAGTTGTCGGCGGCGGTGTGGCGAGTCCGGACCACGTCCGCGACGCGGAAGCGGTCGGCCGAGCGATCGCCGAGGCCGGGTGCGTGCTCGTGTGTGGCGGTTTCGGAGGCGTGATGAAAGCAGCGTGCCGCGGCGCGCGGTCCGCAGGCGGAACTACGGTCGGGATCCTCCCTGGTCGAACCGCGGATGGCGCCAACGAGTTCCTCGATATCGCGTTGCCCACAGGCCTCGGTGAAGCGCGCAACACCGTCATCGTCCATTCGTGCGATGCGCTGATCGCGGTCGGCGGTGAGTTCGGTACGCTCTCGGAGATCGCGTTCGCGCTCAAGATCGGAAAGCCCGTCATCGGCTTGGGCACATGGGATCTGGCGCGCGATGGGGCGCTCGTCGATGCATTCGACCGGGTGTCGTCCGCCCAGGAAGCCGTCGCAAAGGCGCTTGCCGCCCTCCGCTAGGGGAACCTTGCCCACTCGAAATGCATCCCGTCGGGGACGATCCAGCGGCCTCCCCAGGTGAACCCGTTCCGTTCCATGATCTGAACGATCGCCTGCGGCATCGTCGGTCGGGATCCGAAGGTGTTTTCCGCGGCGTTGAGATCGACGGCGGCGCCCCATGCGTGATGCGACAAACGTGATCGGGGATCCGAGCTGATGAAGCGCGGTGAAAAACAGCCGGCGAACTGAGCTTTGTCGATGTCGTAAGAAAGACCATCCGAGCGGATCTCGCGCAGAGCGCGGCGCAGCTGCGGCACGATCA
Organism: Actinomycetota bacterium; assembly: GCA_030861205.1. Taxonomy (GTDB): domain Bacteria; phylum Actinomycetota; class CADDZG01; order CADDZG01; family WHSQ01; genus JALZGD01. Next base: position 8,328 of record JALZGD010000014.1, on the reverse strand, counting down.
ATCGGTGACATTCCACCATCCCCAACAGGGGGACTCGCGTCCTGACGATGTTGCGACTAACCCACTGTGGGTCGATTTCTATGCGGCCGCCAACTGCGGGTTTCGCAGCAAACTCACCGAACGTCTTCTTGTAGAGCATCTGCGGAAGAACTGCATCGCCGTAACGGAGAAATGGCGTCTCACCTTGAGCTTTGACGCGCACCGGCGGGTGGTTCGGCAGCAGATCGCTGGTGATCCTTGCGATCCGAGCTTCATTCGTCTTTTCGTTCACTTTCAGAAGCACGTAGCGGTCCGGGTGAGCCCATGTCCGGGG
>JALZGD010000014.1:0-8005 GCA_030861205.1 Actinomycetota bacterium | reverse complement strand
GTCCGGGGTAGCTCACCTGTGGCCAAGGCCTCGTATCCCTGGGTTGCCTGATCGCTTACTACCCCCGCGACGCGAGCGGATCTGTCTCTGAACTCGATCGTCAGCCCTTCCCCCGCATGGCGAAGCGTCGCCTCGGTCCTCGCCAGGAGGATCTGTCCGGGCCGCAGCGTTTCGATCGCCTGCCGATCCGTAACTGACACGAACGACCTGTAGGCCTGCGGGTCTACATAGGCCATCTCGATAGGGATCGCATATCCGCGCGGCGGGCGGTCGACAACCGCCCCGTCCGAGGCGTGCGAGCGTTTCAGCCAGTCGAGCCCCGCCAGGACTGTGGTCGCTTCGATCACACCGCGTTTGTGCTCGAGCATGTTGCTGGTGCCGGCCGGCAAGCCACCGGCAGCCCACGCAAGCAGGACCTTTGTCCCTCTAGGCGCGGGTTGCGACGCGATGCGCCTGGGCGGAGCGGGACTGCTAGCTATCGTCTGATTGCGCGCAGGATCATGTCCGAGCGCCGCAGCCAACAGGGTGATCGATATGCCCGCGGTAACGCCCAGGGCTATCGATAGAGGAACTCGGGCAAGTCGCGCTCTAGTCACGCAACCCGGTCGCTATCTGCAACGCAGTGCCGAGATCGAACGAGGGAAGCGTGATCGATCGGTACACGCCGTCGTCGATCCATTCGAGCTGCCCCGACTCGGCCGACCACCGTCCTGCGTGGCTTCCGACGCGTACGCCAACGAAGGCCTCTGACGACGATGGCAACAGGTGGACGGGCTCGGCCTGGGTGATGCGGATGCCGATCCCGTCGAACTCGGTTTCGGAGCGGCGGTAGTAGACGGTCAGTGTGCGCTGCCCTCCCGGAGCTCTCGACAGAAGGGCGGCACTCGGGGAGTAGCCGCGCGGTAAGAAGCTGGGCTTGCGTGCAAAGGCGGCGCGGTCGTACGCATCGGCGGCCGCGATCCTCGTAACGACCGATCCGCTGCGCTTGCCGAGACGATGCGGAAGTCTTCCGCCCGCGATGTCAAAACTTCCACCGATCTCTTCGAGCATGGAGCTCGGAAGATTCGTTTCGACCTGTATGTGTATCGAGGCGCCGTAGATGTCCAAGCGACGCGGCGAATCGTCCGTCGCGGGTTCGTAATAACCCCAGCCGTCTCCGACCTTCACCTGCGTCGCCGTACTGGCGTAGAACGGGAAGCTCGGCCGCTCGGGCTCCTCGACGACCTTGAGCCACGTAGTTCCTTTCGTGTAGGTCAGGACCTTCTGGCCCTCGTCGGTGATACCGGCGCGATACGGAAGGAGTCCGGCGGTCGACCCGGGCGTTATCGCGTCGATCCGACTGAACGATCTCTCGTGGAAGCCGCCGCTCCGTACAAGTCCTCGCGGCTCGATGTCGAAGCGGGTGGCAGAAGGTGGTGCTTCCGATAGAGACGTCGCCCGCGCGTCTAGCAGGACTTCGCCGGGCTCATCTGAATAACCGTTGTCTTGTGCCCACACCTGTCGATCGGGGGATGCCCCCGCGACCACCTGGAATCGAAGGGGAAGCCACGAGTGAGCCTCTACCCACAGCCGAACGGTGTCCAACGGATAGAAGGACCGCCACGAGCCCCCCTGCTCGAACGATTGGACGAGTGGTGCGGCTTGCCGGAACGGAACCGTCAGCTCCCACGAGGGCCGGCCCATCTGGGTGTCGGCCCCGACAACGTGTACTCCGTACGACGAGGCAAGCGTTTGCAACGGCACGACGATGTCGTTCGGCAGCGCCGTCGCCCCGTCAAAAGGTTGCCTGCCCACAATGGTTTGCGTCTGACGACCGCTCTGCCGAAGGCAGTGCGGAAGCGCAGCAGCAGGACACGACAACGGTTGGGAGATCGTCCAATCCGTGTCGTTCTGCACCACCGATACGTTGTTCCGCGGCCACTGCGCGCTCGGGTAGGCGGTTACGTCGCGGACGCGTACGTTCGCGTCCTCGGGGGCATCGAAGTAAACAGCTGCGTGAAACGTTCGCTCGGGAACGAGCGGATGCCAGTCGCGCTCGACAATGGTGAACTTCGCGGCGTACCCGTCCAGGCTTCGCGCGGCTGCACGGACCGATTGGGCGATATCGGACGCCGACGCCGTCGATCCGTGACGTCCGAGATTGGGCAAGACGAAGCCACCCAACACCAGCGCCGTTGCCGTGGCCGCGACGGCAACGACCTTGAGATCGGCGCGCCACCAGTGCGTTGCGCGTTCGTTCGAGATGCGGCGCACGATCGCTGCAGTCAGATCGGGCACGTCGCTCTCGACCGGCTGAAGACGGACCGAGCTTCTGATCCGCTCGAGCGACTCCTTATAAGAGCTGCATCGCTCGCACGTCGAGACATGTTTGGTGACAAGCGCCGCCTGGGCTCTCGACAGCTCGCCGTCGAGCGACGCAGAGATCTGCTCCCGCATCGAGTCGCACACGTCAGCTGCCACTGTTCGTCTCTCCAAGAAGGTCGTCTCCGAGACTGCTTGCTAGGGCGATGCGTCCTTTGTGCACGCGGCTTTTCACCGTGCCTTCGGGGATGGCGAGGATCCGAGCGGTTTCGCCGTATGACATGCCGAACATGTCGATCAACACGATCGGCTCTCGTAGCTGCTGGGGTAGAGCCTTCAACGCTTCACGCACTTCTATGCCCACGCTGTGATCCGACCGCTGCGCGGGAGGCTGGGAGACAGCGCGGTCTGTAACCCTTTTGGCGCGCCGAGTGCGTCGCAATTCGTCCACTGCCGAATTGCGGGCCACGGTCATGAGCCAGGTCGTGAACTTCGAATCGCCGCGGTAGCGGTGTAAGAACCGAAACGCTCGAACGAATGCCTCTTGCGTTGCGTCGTCCGCGGCCGAGCGATCGTGGACCAAAGTGACGACGAGCCTCCACACCGGCGCCTGATAGGCGCGGACCAGCTCCTCGAATGCGCCGACGTTGCCCGCTTTGGCCGCTGCCACAACCTGCGGATCGGGCTCGTCCACCCTGTATCCCCCCACACCTAGCGCTGGTATTCATCGTGACACCTCACGGCTAGCAGGACGCTCCCGGACGTCCGAAAGTTCTCGTCGACGCGTGACCACACTCCGGCCGCAGCGGGCTCCTCTCGCCGTTGCTGTGCCATGCTGACGAGGTGGCGTATCTGGGAAACCTGACGTGCAACGACTGCGGCCTCACGTTCACCGCACGATGGGGCTCGTTCGAGCGTGCCGACGAGTACAGGTGTGCCAACGACCACGTCGTCCACGTCGAGCCCGAGTCGCAGACCGTGCTGGCGATCGACGGGTCCCTCGGGCAAGGGAGCACGCTCGTCGAGTTAAGGGGTCTGTGCCCCGTGTGCGAGTCCGAGCTCGCGACCGGTCTGCTGCCCTCCTGCCCCGTATGTGGTGGGCGAGATCACAGCGTCCTGTTGTCGGGGACGTTCGGCTGAGCTCGTCTTCGTTAGCACTCACACAATGAGAGTGCTAATCCAGGTACGATAGCGCCCATGCCAGAGCACGAGGTAGACGAACGAAAAGCCCGGATCCTCCGCGCCATCGTGTCCCACTACGTGTCGACGGGAGAGCCGGTCGGGTCCAAGACGCTCGTCGACCGCTACAGGTTGCGAGTCTCACCGGCCACGGTCCGCAACGACATGGCGAGTCTCGAGGATGCCGGGTACATCTATCACCCGCACACCTCGGCCGGCCGGGTCCCGACAGATGCCGGTTATCGGTTCTTCGTCGACGAGTTCTCGGACGATTCCCGGCTCCCGTCGCGCGACGCGCGCCTCGTCGAGCAATTTTTCGGGGAGCCTCGCTTCGAGCTGCAAGATGCGCTCCGTCAGACCGCGGCCTTGTTGTCATCGCTCACCAATCACGCCGCCGTCGTCTTCGCCCCTGCGCTCGATCGCAGCCTCATCCGGCACGTCGACCTCGTCCGGTTGTCGGGGGGCCGTGCGATGTTGGTCGTAGTGACGGACACGGGTCGCGTCGAGAACCACATCCTGACGATCCCTGAAGACCTTGACGAGGTCCAGCTCGAGAATGCGTCGGAGATGCTCAACAGAGCGTTGGTCGACACGCCGCTTGAGCGAGCCTCCGCCGCCACGACAGCGGCCGTCGAACGGTTCCCGCTGGAGCTACGCCCGGCAGTTATCGCAGTCGCTCACGCGCTGAAGCAGCAGACAACCGACCGTGACACCGAGCAAGTCTTCCTGGAAGGTACGGCGACGATCGTGGATGAAGGAAAGTTCGCCGACCTCTCTACGGTGCGCCAGGTCATTGAAGCTCTGGAGCATCGCCGGCTGCTCCTCGAGGTTCTGGCCGACGCGCTCGACGGGGCACAGGTTTCGGTGCGCATCGGGGCGGAGAACCCGATCGCCGATCTTCAGCATTGCTCTGTGATCGCCGCGCCGTATGGGCCACCGGGTACGGCACTCGGATCTTTGGGGATCGTCGGCCCGACGCGCATGGACTATCGGCGGACGATCGCCGCGGTCTACGAGGTATCGGCGCAACTCGGTCGCATGCTGACCGAGCTCGGCATGGAGTGATGGCGGACCACTACGCGACTCTTGGCGTGTCCCGCGATGCGACCCAGGAGGAGATAAAGCGCGCTTATAGGCGGCTCGCGCGCGAGCTCCATCCCGACGCTAACCCAGACGACCACGAAGCCCACGAGCGGTTCAAGGCGATCACGCATGCCTACGAAGTGTTGTCGGACCCGAACAAACGGCAGAACTACGACATGTTCGGCGACGAGCGCGCGGGGGCCGCGGGGTTCTCCGATTTCGGAGGGATCTCGGACCTCTTCGCGACGTTTTTCGGCGGGGGCGCGCAATCGCGAACCGGTCCCGCCCGGGGGCAGGACATCCTCGCGGAAGTCACGATCACGCTGGAAGAGGCCGCGACGGAGACCGAACGCGACGTCGAGATCGCGACGCTTGCCGAATGCCCCGAATGCCAGGGCAGCGGTGCGGCCCCCGGAACCTTCCCCACGCGTTGTTCGGACTGCGGAGGAACGGGCGAGATACGAACGGTGCGGCGCACGATGCTCGGCAACGTCATGACCGCAACGACTTGCCCGAGGTGCTCGGGGACGGGTCAAGAGATCGTCGATCGCTGTTCGAACTGCGGCGGCGCTGGCCGCGTACGGACCACCGAAGCACTGACGGTAACGATCCCGGCGGGCGTCGAAGATGGGTCGCGACTGCGCGTCACTGGGCGGGGCGCGGCAGGGTTGCGCGGCGGTAGCTCCGGCGACCTCTACGTAGCGATTGCGATCGAGCCTCACGAGCGCTTCCGGCGTGCCGGTGACGACCTCGGGTGCGAGATGGCGGTGCCGATGACGGTCGCCGCGCTCGGCGGAGAGATCGAGATCCCGACGTTGATCGACGGCCCCGAGACGATCGAGATCAAGCCGGGGACGCAGGCAGGTGAGGTCGTCACGTTGAAGGGGAAGGGGATGCCTCGGCTCGGGGGCCGCGGGCGTGGCGCGCTGGTCGCGTTGCTCAAGGTCGAGACCCCGCGCCATCTCGACGAACGACAGGAAGAGTTACTTCGCCAGCTCGCAGAAGCGCGCGGTGAAGCTGTCGCGGCGCGGGGATTCTTCGGGCGGATCAAAGAAGCCTTCCGGTAACGAGGCCGCGTGTCTAAGCACGGCCATTGGTTCATCGCCGACAGCAGTGCGTGGACGAATGACGAGGTAGTACTCGACGCCGACGAGTCTCGCCACGCGATCCAAGTCCTCAGGGTTGCTCCGCCCGATGTCATCACCGTCACCGACGGCGAGGGCAGAGTCGCGCGTTGCGCAGTCAAAGACGCGAGTGAGCGCCGCGTCGTGGCCGAGGTTCTCGCGGTCGATGACCACCGCCGCCCAAAGCCCGATATCGCCGTCTATCAAGGCGCCGCCCGTGGGGCGAAGCTAGAAGATGTCGCCGAGCGGCTGGGACAACTGGGCGCTGCAGAGTTCTCGGTGTTCGAGAGCGCTCGCTCGATCGTCGACTGGGACGAATCCAAGATCCAGAAGAACACTTCGCGCTGGCGCGCGCGAGCTCGAGCCGCGGCGAAGCAGTCTCGCAGTGCTCACGTCATGACGATCCATGGCTGGCTGCGATGGGAGCAGCTACTCGAGAAGATCGCATCGGAAGACTTTTCCGTCGTTCTGTGGGAAGAAGCTTCGCTTCCGCTTCGCAGTGTTCTCGTTGGGCAGACGGATCGCCTCGCGTTGGTCGTCGGGCCCGAAGGAGGACTATCGCGTGAAGAGGCCGAAGCCCTGGCCGACGCTGGCGGTCTGCTTGCATCCCTCGGCCCCCGCATACTCCGCACCGAAGACGCGCCGGTCGTAGCTTCGGCCGCGCTGCTCTATCACTTCGGGGTCATCGGATAGCTTTCGGCGATGCCCACAGTCGCGTTCTCGACGCTCGGTTGTCGTTTGAACCAAGCAGAATCGGATTCGATGGCCGAGCAGCTTGCCGGTCACGGATTCGATGCGGCCAACCCAGGTACGGATCCCGATGTCCTTGTGATCAACACGTGCACGGTCACGCGCGAAGCGACCAAAGGGTCGCGCATGGCGATACGCCGTGCGGTACGAGACCATCCCAATGCCAAGATCGTGGTCGTCGGATGCTATGCGGTGTCGGATCCAGAAGAGATCGCCGCGATCGACGGCGTCGACCTGATCGCGGGCAACGATGCGAAAGAACGGATCGTGACGACGTTCAGGGCGTCGCCTTCTACGGCTCCGCTTCTGCAGATCCCGTCATTGAAGCCGCGCGCTGGCGCCGTGTCGCGAGTACGCGCGAACCTGAAGGCCCAGACTGGTTGTGACGAGTTCTGCACCTTCTGCATCATCCCGACGACGCGCGGCCCCCTGCGCTCGATGGAGGCGCACAGCCTCGTTGACGAAGCGCGTATGCGTGTAGCGGCTGGAGCTAGAGAGCTCGTGCTGACAGGCGTTCACCTGGGGAAGTTCGGATACGACCAGGGCGGCGACGAGAAGAACCTGATCGACCTCTTCCGGCGTCTGCTCGACGTCCCCGGCGTGCTCCGCCTGCGGCTGTCGTCGATCCTGTCGCAGCACCTGACGGACGACGTCCTCTCGTATCTGAGCGAGGAGTCGCGCATCTGCCGCTATCTGCACGTTCCCCTTCAGTCCGGTGACGATTCCGTGCTTACAGCGATGAATCGCCCGTACGACATCGAGGGATACCTGGATGCAGTGCGCCGTGCGCGTGAAGCCCTGCCCGGTGTTGCACTCGCGACCGACATCATCGTCGGGTTCCCAGGCGAAACGGAGGAGGCCTTCGAGAACACGATGGCCGTCGTGCGAGAGGTGCGGTTCTCGAAGCTGCACGTGTTCCGGTATTCGCCGCGAGAGGGGACGCCGGCGGCAGCGATGGCCGACGAGGTGCCGCCCGCGGTCAAGAAGGACCGCTCTAAGCGGTTGATCGACCTCGGGAACTCGATCCGGCAGCGATGGCTTTCTCAGCATCTCGGTCGTTCGTTAGAGGTCCTGGTCGAGGACGAGCGAGTGATCGAGGACGCATCGATCTGCTCGGGCCAAACGGATGATTACGTCCGCGTGTGGTTCGAGGGGGCCGGACTGTTAGGGAAGCTCGTGGTTGTCGAGGGTCATGAGATCCGCTCCGACGGCATCCGGGGCGCAACCTTCGTGACCGAAGTGCCTGCATAGGAGGTGCCGTGACCGACTGTCTGTTCTGCAAGATCGCCTCGAAAGAGCTCGATTCTCAGGTCGTCTCCGAATCCGAACGAGTGCTCGCGTTCGAAGACATCAACCCCGCCGCCTCCACGCACGTTCTGGTCATCCCGAAAGAACACATCGCGTCCGCCGGCGAGCTAGGAGCCGAGCACGGCGAGTTACTGGCTGAGATGTTCGCGACGATGGGCCGCATCGCATCCGAAAGGTCACTCGATGGTGGTTACCGGATCGTCACGAACGTCGGCGCGGACGCGGGGCAAAGCGTGCACCATCTCCATTTCCATCTGATC
>JALZGD010000316.1 GCA_030861205.1 Actinomycetota bacterium | reverse complement strand
CGAGGGCGTCGAGGACTTCCTTACGGTCTTCGAGCGGCGCCGAGACGAGCGACTGCCCATCCATGTAGAGCACGTCGAAGGCCACGAAGAGGACGGGGATCTCCTTAGCCGCGCGCGCTATCTCGTGTTGGTTCTGAAGGTTCATGCGCGACTGCAACCGTTCGAACGACGGACGTCCGTCGGCGAGCGTGACGATCTCGCCGTCGAGCACCGCGTCGACCGCGACGACACGGTCGTTCAGGCTCTTGAGCTCAGGATAGGTCGCCGATATGTCGCGAAGATTGCGCGACATCAGAACCGTCTCGTTCTCGCAGATCGCGATCGCGCGCACGCCGTCCCATTTCGGCTCGAAGATCCAGTCGTCATCGTCGAACGGGTCGCGCGCGAGCGTCGAGAGCATTGGATGCAGATCCGGCAAAGGATCGGCGTCAGGTCGTTCATCCGCACGGATCCGAACGAGCCATTCGTCCTTGTCTCGTCCCTTGCTCGTCTTGAACAGGTGCCACACACCGCGCATGCGCCGTCCGTTCAGACGGAACGTGACCTTGCCGGGCTCTTGCTCGAGGACTTCGTACGTGCCGTTGTCGAAGATCCGGACCTCACCGGCGCCGTAATTCCCTTTGGGGATAGTTCCGGAGAACGACCCGTACTCGAACGGATGATCCTCGACGTGAACCGCGAGATGAACTTCCCCCGGCTTGTAGGGGAGGTTCTTGGGAACCGCCCACGACACGAGCACGGGGGTCTTGCCGTTCAACATCTCAAGCCGCAGGTCGAAGTGAAGCCGCGTCGCGTGATGTTGGTGGATCACGAAGGTGCTGCCCGGCTTCGCGCGGCCGGGATCTACGTTGCCTTCGACCTCCGGCTCCGGTTCGGGGGTTTCGTCGAACGCTCGCTTGTCGGCGTAGTCCCTCGTATCGCTCATCTAGAGCCCGCCACCTGCTCGCACAGCCATGCGGCGAGTCCGATGCCACCGAAGGGGTCGCCCGCGGGGATCCCCTCGTGCTTGGCAAAGCAGAAGACGTCTCGCTGGTTTGCCTCCGTTTCCAGCAACCGGAGCCACGCGGCGCGCTTCTCGGAGTCGTAGCGGTCCGTGCGAAGCCTGACGTACGCGTGAGGGCCGGGCGGCAGCGCTTCAGGCGTTTCGCCTTTCGTCTCCGAGATGCATACCGTCCCCCCGCGCTCGGCAATGTGCGCGACGACTTCCGGCGCATCCCAAGTATCACTGCGGAACTCGAACGCGGCTCTTACCCCCGCGGGAAGGGCGTCGATCAGCGCGTCGAGTTGCTCGTCGTCGCGCTTCCGGTATGGCGGGAACTGGAACAGGATGATCCCGAGCTGGGGGCCGAGAACGGTCGCTCCTTTGAGAAACGTGTCGAGTAGACCCCGCGTCTCGGCCGTCGGGCCGATCGTCTTGCCATGCGTAAGACCGCGATGGGCTTTCAGCGAGAAACGGAACGACTGCGGAGTTTGCGACGCCCACTTCGCGAATGTCTGTTCGGATTGCAATCGATAGAACGTCGCGTTGATCTCACACGCGCTGAGTGTGTGCGAGTAGTGCTCGAGGAATCGGCTCTGCGGGATGTCGGCGGGATAGAAGTCCGGCTTCCATTCCCTGTACGCGTAACCTGATGTCCCAATGAATAGCGTCATCTCAACGACTCTTGATCATCCGTGCTTTGCGTGGCTTAGCGTCCAGTGCGGCGATCGCTTCTGCAAGAGACTGACCCGGTGACTCTGCCACGGGGAGGAAAGGGTCGCCCACGTCCGCGACGCGCTCGAACATCGTCTCGATGGTGAAACGCGACGGTTCGATGTCGACCAGCTCGTCCCAGTCGAAGGGGGCCGATGCCGTGGCCCCGGGTTCGGGCCTCAGCGAGTAGGCAGCAGCGATGTTCGCGCCTTCTCGGTTCATGTTGACGTCCAAGAACACCCGTCCGGGACGCTTCTTGACCTCCCACTCGAGCGTCGTCGTCTCGGGGTCCGCCGCATGTATCAAGTCGGACACTGCTCCGACGAATCCGCGCACGTAGTCGTAGTTGGTCGTCCCATCGAGCGGAACCATGATCTGCATGCCGGTCGCCCCTGACGTCTTGGGATACGACTCGAGCCCCAGTTTGTCCAACAGAAGCTTCACGAGGTTGGCGACGTGCTTGACCTCGTGATAACCGGCGGGCTCGAACGGATCGAGGTCGAAGAACGCGTAGCTTGGATGGCTCTGGTCTGTGCCGCGAGCGTGAAGCGGATGGAACTCGATGCATCCGAGGTTCGCGAGCCACAACATCTGCGAGACGTCGTGTACGGACATGTAGTTGATGATCTTGTTCTCCGATTCCGATCGCACCGGGATCGTCGGCATCCATGCGGGCTTGTATGGCGGAGCGTTCTTCTCGTAGAAGAAATCGCCTGCGACTCCGTCGGGCATCCGCTTGAGGG
>JALZGD010000315.1 GCA_030861205.1 Actinomycetota bacterium | reverse complement strand
ATGTACGAACGCGCAACGCGGGTTATGCCATTCGGAGTGACGTCCTCGTTTCAAGCCGGCGACCCTTACCCCATCTACATACGTTCGGGACAAGGCAGCCGCGTTATCGACGTCGACGGCAATGAGTACGTCGACTACCACAACGGCTTCGGCGCGATGGCCGTGGGCCACGCGCACCCAAAGGTGCGCGCCGCAATCGAACGAGCCGCCGCGACCGGCACTCATTTCGCTGCGACCACCGACGACGGGATCAAGCTGGCCGAAGAGATCACTCGACGCTTCGGCCTCGACAAGGTGCGGTTCACGAACTCAGGAACCGAAGCAACGATGGATGCGATACGGCTCGGTCGGGCCGTATCGGGCAAGGACATACTTTTGAAGATCGAGGGCGCGTACCACGGCCATCACGACTCGGTCATGTATTCAGTCGTTCCGACGATGGACTCAAGCGGGCCGACGGAACGTCCTTGGACCGTGCCGTTCTCGCGCGGGATACCGAAGGAGACTGCGGACTCGACGAAGGTCGTCCCTTTCAACGACATCGCCGCGCTCGAGCGAACTCTGGACGAACACGACCAGATCGGGACGTTGATCATGGAGCCGGTGATGATGAACATCGGCATCGTCCTCCCACAGCCCGGCTACCTGGAGGCGGTCCGCGACATCTGCACGCGGCGCGGCGTCGTGCTGATCTTCGACGAGGTGAAGAGCGGCGCCACGATCGCGGCCGGTGGCGCCACCGAGTACTACGGCGTGCAACCGGATCTCGTGTGCCTTGCGAAAGCCATCGGCGGCGGCACGGCGATCGGGGCGTTCGGGGGCAAGGCGGAGATCATGGATGAGATCGAGAACGGCGTTGCCGCCCTGGGCACGTTCAACGGCAACCCGCTGTCGATGGCGGCAGCGCTCGCGACTCTTACCGAGGTTCTCACGCCAGACGCGTACGATCACCTTCGCCGGCTGGGAACTCGTCTGGCATCCGGCTCCGAGAAGATCCTCCGCGACGCGGGCATCCCTGCGGTTGCAACGGATCTCGGGTGCAAGGGATCGATCACCTTCGCCGAAAAGCCGCTCGAGCGCTACCGTGACTTCCAGAGCGTGGACGACTCGCTGTTCGACGCCTATTGGTACTGGGTCGTCAATCGTGGCGTCTACATGACCCCGGGCAAAGAAGAGCAGTGGACCATCTCGGTGCAGCACACCGAAGCCGACATCGATCGCACGCTCGAGGTGCTCGCGGACTACTGTTCGGCGATCTCTGCCTAACCCTTCAGCTCGCCCAGCAGGGCGACGTTGATCCCTTCGAGGCGCGCAGAGCGGCGCTGCCAGAACACATTCGCAACGGCGAGAAGCGCGCCGAAGGCGAAAATCAGCGTCCCCATCACGTTCACCTGCGGCGGGATCCCCAAGCGCGACGCGCCGAAGACCCATGTCGGGAACATCTGCGTCTGTCCCGCTACGAAGCTCGTGATGATGTAGTCGTCGATCGACAGCGCAAAGGCGAGAAGGGCGCCGGCCAGCACCCCCGGCGAGATCAGCGGGAAGATCACTTTCCAGAACGCGGCCCACGGCGTCGCTCCCAGATCTGCAGCCGCGTCTTCCAGCGAGCGGTCGAATCCTGCGAGCCGCGCCTCGACCGTGATAGCGACGTAAGCGATGTTGAACATGACGTGCGCGATGAGGATCGTCCCCAGGCCGCGCGAGATGTTCGTTGTGACGAACAGCGCGAGCAGCGAAGCGCCGACGACGACCTCGGGGGCCGCGATGTTCGTGAACATCACGAGGTTGAGCGCGGCCTTGCCGCGGAAGCGGTAGCGCGCGAGCGCCAGGGCGATCATCGTGCCGAGAACTGTGGCGATGATCGTCGCAACGACCGCGATGATCAGCGAGTTGCGCACGGCCGTCGTCAGGTCCTGGATCGCGAACAGGTCGCGATACCACTGCAAGGTGAACCCCTGCCACGCGAAGTTGAAGCGACCGGTCGTGTTGTTGAACCCGAACAGGATCATGACGAAGATCGGAAGCATGAGGTAGAGGATGACGAGGCCCGTGTAAGCGGGCAGCACCGCTCGTGTCCACCGCCGTCTCGAGCGGAGCGGTTGCTCCGGCGCGCCCGTGGCCTCCAACGCCGCGCTCACGCGACGAACTCCTTGACCTCTTCCGTACCGAGCGCGCGGGCATACGCGAACATCAGCACCAACAGCACGACCATCACGACGAAACCGAGCGCCGCCGCCAATGGGTAGTTGAAGTTGGTCAGGAACAGCGTCTGGATAATGCTCCCGATCATCGTCTGACCCGTTCCCCCCAGGATCGAAGCATTGACGAAATCGGCCGCGGCCGGGATGAACGTCAACAGGATGCCTGCGAGGATCCCCGGCATCGACAACGGAACGACGACCCGCAGGAACGCTTGGGTCCGGTTCGCGTAGAGATCTTC
>JALZGD010000314.1:2091-2450 GCA_030861205.1 Actinomycetota bacterium | reverse complement strand
GCCGTGCGGCCCGCCTTTTTCGCGCCCGGAATACCTACGCATATTTGACGTTGATACATTTGGAGTTAAGATGTCCAAGCAGATTCGGCAATATGCCGAAGGATAGGTGGTAAAGATGGTTACAGGCCTAGTAATCGTCGGAATCGTACTGCTGAACGTAGTGGCGCTCGTCTACGGCCGTGACAGCCGGGACGGCAACGACTGGATCGACCACCGCGCTCTGTAGTGGCGAGCAAGAAGTAAGGAGGTGCGTCGATGCACACGCCGCTCAACAGCATGAGTTTCATGCTCGACCCGTCGGTTTTGCGAGGCTGGCCAACCCCCCGGCCCGGTACTCGCCCGGCGAGGTCGGTTCGGCG
>JALZGD010000314.1:1017-2067 GCA_030861205.1 Actinomycetota bacterium | reverse complement strand
TCCTTCGACTGCTTCGACAGGACGGTCGCATGCCGCACTCCGCCATCGCCAAATCGGTCGGGCTCTCCGGTCCCGCGGTCCACGAGCGCGTCAAGAAGCTGGAGGAACGGGGGATCATCGCCGGCTACACCGCGATCCTGGATCCCAAGGCGCTCGAGCGTTACCACGTTGCGTTCGTGATGGTGACGCTCTCGGACGGCAACGAATTCGCTCAGGACGACCCCATCGTGGCGAAGATCTGCGACGAGCCCGATGTTCTCGAGTTCCATCGCATCGCCGGCGAGGACTGCTACCTGATCAAGACGCGGACGGCGACGAATAAAGATCTCGAACAACTGCTGCGGCGCATCCGCTCGATCCACGGCGTGGCACGCACGAGGACGACCATCGTCCTTTCTTCGGAGCTCGAGCGACCGACGATCGAGGTCCCCGACGAGCCGGAAGTCCCCGCCTCCGTCTGAACCCCCTGATAAATCTCAACAACATAGGCAGCGTCTCGACGCGCTCGGGTGTCTTGTCGGGTAGTCGATCCACCACCTGAGAGGACCAGAGATGCATAGCCGCTCGCCGATCGCCGGCGCACTTGTCGTCGCGTTTCTCGTCGCAGGGAGCGTTTCGCTCTCCGCTGCGCGTGCTCTTGCGGCCACGCCGTCGTGCTTCGGGCGAACCGCGACGATCGTGGGTGCGTCCGAATCCGACGAGATCGACGGGACGCCCGGCCCAGATGTCATCGTCGGCATGGGAGGCAACGACCGCATACATGGCGGCGGTGGTGACGATCTCATCTGTTCAGGAGACGGCAATGACCAAGTGGATGCAGGTACCGGCAACGACAAGGTCGACGGCGGCGCGGGGCGAGACGGTGTGACTGCAGGCGGAGGGGCCGACGTCGTCGACGGTGGCGACGGCGACGACGCCGTCAGCGGCCAGGAGGGCGACGACCTCTTGTCGGGAGGCGCCGGTCAGGATGGTCTGTACGGAAACGACGGCAGCGACGCCCTCTATGGAGGGTCAGACGATGACAACGCGGACGGCGGGGACGGCACCGAC
>JALZGD010000314.1:0-1007 GCA_030861205.1 Actinomycetota bacterium | reverse complement strand
CGACCGCGTGAGCGGAGGCACGGGCAACGACAGGCTCTTCGGCGGTGCCGGGCCCGATGCCCTCTCGGGAGACGAGGGCAACGACGATCTTTCCGGCGATACGGAGGACGACTCCCTTTCCGGTGGGCCCGGGGACGACTCTATGTATGAGTCCTTTGTTAGGCCCGCGGAGCCCGGCGACCACCCGACCGACGGCGACGACCGCTACGACGGAGGTCCCGGCACCGACCTCGTCTCGTGGGCATCGTCGCCGTTCGGCATCGACGTGTCTCTCAAGACCGGGATAGCGCAAGGTGACGGCTCGAACAAGCTGACGAGCGTCGAATCGATACAGGGCTCCGACCAGCGCGACCGGATCGAAGGTTCCGATGCGGCGGAGACGTTGGCCGGTGGCGACGACAACGACACCATCCTCGCCGCGGGTGGCGACGACGAGTTGCGCGGCGAAAGCGGCGACGACGAGCTCGACGGCGGCGACGGTTCGGACACCGTTGGCTTTCGTGATGCATTCCACAAGCTGGTCGTGAACCTGGCGGGGCGTGCCTCGACCGGTGAAGGCAACGACGCCTTGCTCGATATCGAGAACGTCTACGGCGGCTACCGCAAGGACTTCATCATCGGAGACGACGGGCCCAATCGCATCTTTGGTGGGATCTCGGGCGAGGACACGTTGCGCGGCCTCGGCGGTGACGACAAGCTCGTGGGCGGTCTCTACACGCTCGATCGTTCGGGGCACCCGGTGTACGTCGAGGACGACGTGCTCATCGGAGGGCCGGGTGATGACGTGCTCGACGGTGCGTTCGGTTCCGACACGGCCGATTTCGCGTCGTCCACGGCCGGTGTGACTGCCGATCTTCGAGCGCGGACCGCCGTCGGAGAGGGCAACGACAAGCTCGTGTCGATGGAGAACCTCTCGGGCTCCGGCTACGACGATGTGCTCGTCGGGGACTCACAGCCGAACGAGCTCGTCGGTCGTTCGGGCAACGACTCCTTGCAAGCATCGGATG
>JALZGD010000118.1 GCA_030861205.1 Actinomycetota bacterium | reverse complement strand
ATCTCGTAGTCCTGGCGACCGAATGCCTTCGACAAGAGGATCCCGGACACCGACAGGGTCTCTTGCATGATCGCGGTCAAGTCCGCGAGCGATTCCTGCGATCGGCCCGACACCTCGCGCCGCACCTTTCCGACCTTGCGGCTGATCATCAGGAACACCGGAAGAACCGCAAGCGACAGAATCGTCAACGGCCACGACAGGATCGCCATCGCGACCACCGTCGAAGCCACGGTCGCGACGTTCGCAAAGATGCTCGACGCCGTGTCGGTCAGGACCGACTGCACGCCCTCGACGTCATTGGACAGACGCGACTGGATCTCCCCCGTCCGCGTCGAAGTGAAGAACCGCAACGGCATGTGCTGCAGGTGCGTGTACAGCGCGTTGCGCAGGTCGCGCATGACCGACTGACCGACTTTGTTGTTCGTGTACGTCTGCCACAGTCCGAAGAGGCCGTTCACGATCGGCGAAGCAACCATCACCGCAACCACAAGATAGAGAAGCGCAAGCCTGTGCGCCGTCGGCGCGTTGCTGTCCAGCACGTCGTCGAACACGACGCGGATCAAGAGCGGATTGATAAGCCCCAGCCCCGACGTCACCAGGATGAGGACGGCAACGAGACCGACCTTCGCCTTGTAGGGGCCGAAGGTCGAGATGATCCTGCGGAACGTGCCCGGCCGCGCCGGGCGCTCGGGCTCTTTCGGGGGGGTCAGTCGATGCGCTCTCGCCACGTTCCTCCGATCATCGGCGTCCCCTGTTCAACGCAGCGGGTGGCCGCCGTCTTCCTGTTCGCCCGAGCGGCTAGGAGACGCGGACGGCAACGATCACTCCGTCGCGGATGGGGACGATCGTCGACCTCCACGACTCGTCGGCCGATATCGCCTTGTTCGTGGCGTCGATAGCGCGGGTCCGTTCGTCGGGTTCCTCCGTGGCCTCGTCCGTGACGCGGCCCGACCACAGCATGTTGTCCGAGATGTAGAGGCCGCCCACACGGACGCGCTCTTTACCTTGCGCCCACGCGTCCGGATACCCCTCTTTGTCGATGTCGCAGTAGACGATGTCGAACATCCCATCTGTCTCGGCAAGAGCCTTCAGCGCATCGGACACGTGGTACTCGACGGGGCCGTCGAGGCCGGCACGCCCCAAGAAATCGAGCGCTTGATCGCGGTTGTTCGGATCCATGTCGGTCAGGTGGATCTCGCCATCGGGGCCCGTCGCACGCGAGAACCAATAGGCCGAATAGCCAAACCCCGAGCCGAGCTCGAAGATGCGCCTGGCGGAGATCGAGCGCGCCATGATCTCGAGCAACCGTCCGCACAACCGGCCGATGATTGGAAAGCTCTTCTGCTCGGCCAGTGCCTCCATCTCGAGGAGGACCGCTTCGTCGTCGCTCGCCGCTAGCTCGCGCATGTAGCGCTCGGCGGCGGGGTGCAGGATGTCCACGGACAAACCCTAAGCGTCCGGCTAAGTCCCCAGGACGAGCTCGCGGAGCGACCGGTGGAGCGTCGGGTTCGCCGCGATGACCCCGGGCGAGAGGCCGAGTGGCGCATCGAGCCGTGTCACCATCCCACCCGCCTCGGTCACCAACAGCATCCCGGCGGCTTTGTCCCATTCCTCCATCGGAGCTTCGAAGAATCCGTCTAGTCGTCCGCAGGCAAGCCACGCGAGATCGAGGGCTGCCGAACCGGCACGACGGATGTCTCGAACCTTCGGAAGAAGACGAGGGAGCCGCGCAGCCTGTTGCGCTCGGGCTTCGGCGTCGTACGCGAAACCCGTTCCGATAAGGGCGCTCGCGAGATCTGTTCGGTCCGTCACACGGATCCGATCTCTGTTTAGGAACGCGCCTGCTCCGCGAACGGCAGTGAATGTTTCTTTGCGACATGGGTCGTGCACGACACCTACGCACAGACCGTCTTCGTCGCGCGCTGCGATGCTGATGCTCCATTGAGGAATGCCGAACAAGAAATTGATCGTGCCGTCCAACGGATCCACGATCCACGTGATCCCGGAACGGGAATCCGCGGTATCTCCCTCTTCGGCCAGGATCCCGTCGCCCGGACGTTCATCGCGGATCGTCGACAGCAATAGAGCCTCGGAATCTCGATCGGCATCGCTTACGAGATCGGTCGGCGACGTCTTCGACGACACGCCCTCCGCCGGCCTCCGGAATCTCTCGTGCAGCAGCTCGCCGGCCCGACGCGCGATCCGCGTCGCGAGCTCGAGCAGCGCGTCTAGCTCAGACATGCTGCTGCGCTTCTACCTTCTCCCACGCCTTGCGAGCCGCGATCAGCACGGGATCCCATACGGGCGAGAACGGCGGAGCGTAAGAAAGATCCATGTTCAGCATCTCGTCGACCGTCATCTCGTTCCACAGGGCGGCTGCAAGCACGTCGATCCTCTTAGCCGCACCTTCCTTGCCGATGATCTGAGCACCGAGCAACCGGCCGGATCGCTGCTCGGCTATGAGCTTCGTCTTTATCGGCGCCGCTCCGGGGAAGTAGCCGGCACGCGTCGTCGAATCGACCGTCGCGGTGACGTATCGGTATCCAGCCATCTCCGCTTCGGTCTCCTTCAGACCCGTCCGAGCTATCTCTAGATCGCACACCTTCGAAACCGCAGTACCTACGACGCCGGGAAAGGTCGCGTACCCACCACCGATGTTGATGCCGGCCACACGTCCCTCTTTGTTCGCGTGTGTTCCCAGAGAGATCGCTACGGGTTTGCGCGCAACGATGTGGAACTTCTCAGTGCAGTCCCCCGCGGCCCACACCCCTTGGATGCCCGTGTGCATCCGCCGGTCGACGACGATCCCCCCGGTCACGCCCGTCAAGATGCCGGCGGATCGGGCGAGTTCGGAGTTCGGCCGTGCCCCTAGGCCCAACGCAACGATGTCTGCGGGGAGTGAGCGCGTCGCCGTGACCACCGCGGAGACGTGGTCGCCGTCGCATTCGAAGCCGGCGACCGGCTCATTGGTGAGGACCTGTATCCCCATCCCCCGCATAGCGTCGGCGACGAGGACTCCCATATCGGGATCGAGCGTCGGCATCGGTTGGGGGCCGGCGTCGACAAGCGTGACCGAGATGCCTCGCTTCACGAATGCCTCTGCCATCTCGAGCCCGATGTAGCCGCCGCCGACAACAACCGCGTTTTTCGGGTGCTCTTTCTCGACCGCCGCTTTGATCGCGACGCCGTCGTCGAGTACCTGAACCCCGAAGATCCCTTCTGCGGACGAATTCTCCATGCGTGGACGGTTCGGGACCGCGCCGGTCGCGATCACGAGCTGGTCGAAACCTTCCCAAGAATCGTCGTCCCTTTCGAGGTCGTGCACGTGCACCGCCCCGCGGTCGAGATCGATCTCGTCGATCTCGACGCGCGTGCGCGCATCGATCGCGTACTTGTCGCGGAAGACCTCTGGGGCCCGCGCTATCAAAGAATCGAACTCCGTTACGACCTCGCCGATGAAGTAAGGGATGCCGCAGGCTGAGTACGACGTGTAGTTGCCTCTTTCGAACGCGACGATCTCGAGATCGTCCGGCCCCCGTCGACGGCGTGCCTGCGACGCGGCGCTCATTCCGGCGGCATCGCCACCGATGACAACGAGCCGCTCGGTCACTTGCGCCGCACTAAAGCTTCTTGTTGTCCGGCTTGATGTCGGGATGGATCGCGTGCCCACCGAATTCGTTCCGAAGAGCGGCGATCAGCTTGCCGGCGAAGATCTCCTCTTCGCGGGACGCGAAGCGCGTGAACAGTGCAAGGGCCAGCGCCGGCATCGGCACACCGTTCTCGATCGCGACGTCTAGCGTCCACCGCCCCTCGCCGGAATCATCGATGTAGTCGGAGATGCCTTCGAGGGTCGGGTTCTTCTGCAGCGCCGACGCCGCAAGGTCCAGGAGCCACGACCTGATGACACTTCCGTAACGCCACACCTCCGCGATCTGCGCCAGATCGAGCTCGAACTGGCCGTTCTTCTGCAGAACCTCGAAGCCCTCGCCGTACGCCTGCATCAAGCTGTACTCGATCCCGTTGTGAACCATCTTCACGAAGTGACCTGCGCCGGGGGGGCCGACATGCGCGTAACCGTTCGGAGGAGCGAGCGTTTCGAATATCGGCTCGAGACGTTGGAAGTCCTTCTCATCTGCGCCAACCATCAGGCAATAACCTTCTTTGAGCCCCCAGATACCCCCCGAGGTGCCGGCATCTACAAAAGAGATGCCGCGCTCTTGGAGAGTCTTAGCGCGTCGTAGCGAATCGCTATAGCGCGAGTTGCCACCGTCGATGATCGTGTCGCCCTCGGAGAGCAGGTCTGAGAGTTTGTCAATCGTGCTCTCCGTTATGTCGCCCGCAGGGACCATGACCCATACCGCGCGCGGGGGGTCGAGCTTCGTCACGAGATCTTCGAGCGACGTTGCTCCGGTAGCGCCGTCCTTCTCGAGCGTTGCGACCGCGTCGGGGTTCACATCGAATGCGACGATCTCGTGCCCGCCGTGCATGAGCCGAACGCTCATGTTGGCGCCCATACGTCCGAGCCCGACCATGCCGATCCGCATCGCGTTGCCTCCCAAAGCGACTCCGAAGTCCGCCGGACCCCGAGGTTAGCCTTTGCAACGGGCCCTCGTAGCTCAGGGGATAGAGCACCGGTTTCCTAAACCGGGTGTCGGCAGTTCGAATCTGCCCGAGGGCGCCGAGACCAGCGGTTGATGCGACGAGCGTCAGATGGCAGAGGTCGAACGGAAGGAGATCGATGGCGGAGACGGACGTCGCTCAACTCGGCAACGAGCGAGCGGCTTGCATCGTCGTCGGCAGTGACCAATCGAGCATCGGGTTCGACCGCGGGTCGATGGAAGCGCTCCTCGACGCAGGGACGTTCTTCTGGGCGGATGTCCAGTCTCCGGACGAGGGCGATTTCGACGTCCTGCGCAACGTCTTCAATTTCCATCCACTTGCAGTGGAGGACTCCGAACATTTCGGGCAGCGAGCAAAGATCGACGATTACGACGACTTCGTGTTCCTTGTCGTCTACGGAGCGTCATCGACGAATGACGACGACCAAGTTGTCGAAGTCCACTGCTTCTACTCCGAGCGATTCCTCATCACAGTGCACCGCGACGACTGTCCCGCGTTCGCCGAGATCCGCAGGCGCTACGCGCAGAGAGCTGCACCGACACACAAGCCTTCACTCCTGCTCTATGAGGTCGTCGACGGTTTGATCGATAGCTTCTTCCCGTTGCTGGCGTCATTGGACGATCGGATCGATGCCCTGGAAGACGAGATCTTTGCCGACGCGAACGATCAACAGCTCCAGGAGATCTTCGACCTCAAGCGGTTGCTCGTGGGCATGAGGAAAGCGATCGCGCCGCAACGGGACTCGTTCGCAAGCTTCGTCGGGCGCGTGGGCGACCTATCCGGCCTTAGCCGCGAAGACGAGCGTTACTTCCGCGATATCTACGACCACGTCATCAGGATCTCCGAACAGATCGACAGCTACCGCGACCTGTTGACGGGAGCGATGGACGTATATCTATCGACGGTGTCGAACCGGTTGAACACTGTGATGAAACAGCTCACGGTGATCGCGACCGTGTTCTTACCGCTCGGATGGTTGACCGGGTTCTTCGGCCAGAACTTCGGCTGGCTTGTTGAGCGCATAGGTAGTTGGGAGACGTTCGTCTTGCTTGGGTTGGGTAGCGAAGCGCTCGCCGTCGTCGGTCTGATCTTCTTGTTCAAGAAGTACAGGTGGCTGTAGCTACTGGGCGTTCGACCCTCAGCGAACGCCAGCTCAACCGAGCCTTGCTTGCACGCCAGTCGCTGCTCGAACGCGCGAACAAGAGCATCCCGAAGATGCTCGAGGCGATGGGAGGGTTGCAAGCGCAGTACGCGCCTTCCATGTACATCGGCCTGTGGTCGCGTATGAGTCGGTTCGACCGAGACGACCTGACGCGCGCACTCGAAAGGCGATCGGTCGTGCAAGGCACGTTGCTGAGATCGACGATCCACCTGGTGTCTGCTCACGATTACGCTCCGTTTGCGGCGGCGATCGGCGACGAGCGGCGGAAGTGGTGGCTAAAGACGCACAAGCACGTCGCGACCGCCAAGCAGATGGAGGCGGCCGCACGCAAGTTGCGCAAAGCACTCGGTTCCAAAACGATGCAGAGGTCGGAGATCGACGACCTTCTCGGCAAGCCGATCGCAGGGGGGATCGGTCTGTGGATCGACCTCGTGCGCGTGCCGCCGTCGGGAACATGGGAGCACAGGCGTGCAGATCTGTACGCGGCCGCGGACAGGTGGATCGATCAGAAGCAAATATCGGGCAGTGACGCGACGAAACATCTCGTCAAGAGCTACCTGCGCGGCTTCGGTCCGGCCCCCGTCAAAGACATCGCGGGCTGGGCAGGGATCGGCCCGAAAGCAGTTGCCGCAACGGTGGAAGAAATGCGACTACGTCGTTTCTCGAATGAGCAGGGGGACGAGCTCGTCGACCTCCCGCGAGCCCCGCTCCCCGATCCGGACGTTCCCGCCCCCGTCCGCTTTCTTCCGACGTGGGATGCAACATTGCTCGTTCACGCGCGCCGCACTGGGATCTTGCCGGAGGAGTACCGATCGCTTGTCTTCGACCCGAAGACACCGCACTCAGTTCCGGTGTTCCTCGTCGATGGCCGCGTTGCCGGAAAGTGGCGCTACGTAAAAGGCGCAGTCCAGATAGAGGCTTTTGCGCGTCTTAGCCGTGCCGCGAAGAGCGCGGTTGAAGAGGAAGCCGACGCGCTTGCCGAATTTCATTCGTGATCACGGCACAACCCTTAGTCGGCCCGCGAACTTTTCGCTAAACGGGTAGCTCGGGCGGAAGGCCGCCATGTAGCGTCGTGTTGAACGCATAGCGAAATCATCTCAGCCTGAGAGGGACTAAGCACATGTTGCAAAACCTCGCGCGGTGGAGCTACCGCCGTCGTCGTTGGATGTTGTTGATCTGGGTCGTAGCGCTCGTTGCATTCATCGGATTCCAATCCGTGGCAGGCGGCGCTTACTCGAACGACTTCACGCTTCCGGGGGCCGAATCGCAGAAAGCGCTCGACCTCTTGAAGGCGCGCTTCCCCGAACAAGCGGGCGACACCGCCGACATCGTCTTCAAAGCCAACGGCGGCATCAAGGATCCTCAGGTCGAGCAGGCTATGAATGGCTTGTTCGGTCAATTGTCCGAGCTGCGTTATGTGGTCCGGGTCGACAGCCCCTATTCGCGCGAGGGCGCAAACCAGGTCTCCCCAGACGGAACGATCGTGTTCGCGACCGTCCATTTCCAGAAGATCGAAGGTGATGTCGTCCCGGTCCAGATCATCAAGAAGCTGATGGCCGACACCGAAGCGGTGCACCAAGCCGGGTTGACGGTCGAACCCGGAGGCCCACT
>JALZGD010000117.1:1334-7412 GCA_030861205.1 Actinomycetota bacterium | reverse complement strand
GCGCGACCGTCACGCGTTCGTCCGTGTCGCGTAGAAGACGCGACGCGACCGCGACGGCGCACGCGCCGGTGCCACACGCAAGGGTCTGGCCCGATCCTCTCTCCCACACACGCATCCGGACGCGATCGGGACGCTCGACCACGGCGAACTCGACGTTTGCCATCTTGGGAAACATCCGGTGGGTTTCGATCCGGGGGCCGAGCACGTCGACCGCGATCGCATCCGGGTCTTCGACGAACGACACTGCATGGGCATTGCCCATCGATACGCAAGCGACTTCGACGACGCCGTCATCCAACTCGACCTTCGCGTGCAGAGCGTGCGGGCCGGGCCATTCGACCGGCACCTCAGCCGGCGCGAACGCCGGCGGACCCATGTCGACGCGGACCGAGCCCTCGCTCAGGACGGACACCTTCTTGATGCCGGCCCTCGTATCCACCGAGAGCTCCATGCGATCGGTCATCCCCTGCTCGCGCGCAAAGATCGCCAGACAGCGGATGCCGTTCCCGCACATCTCGCCGATCGAGCCGTCGGAATTGACGTAATCCATAAACAGGTCGGCACGCTCGGACGGCGCGACGCGGATGACGCCATCGGCCCCGATCCCGAAGCGCCGGTCGCAGAGGGATCGAGCAAGTGACCCGGTGATCTCGAGCCGGTCATCGGGGTCGGCAAGCATCACGAAGTCGTTGCCGATGCCCTGATATTTGCCGAATCTCATGCCTCAAGGGTAGCCGTTGCGGGCCCGTCCCTAGAGGGAATGGCCGCCGGCCGGTGAATCCTCACGGCATGAGATCCCGCATGGCCGCGGCCGTGATCACGTTGGCGGCTGCCTGCTTCCTCGTCCTCCCCGGCTCGAACGCAGCTGCCTCCGCGGCACCACCCGCAGGAGACATCTCGAAGAACGTCGAGTACGTGGCGAACGTGCCGTTGGCGTCCGCCATCTCGATCGCGTTCTTGGACAACACGATGTTCGTGTCGACGGTTCATGGCCTGTACAGCTTCGACATCTCAGACCCTGCGAACCCAACCCTGCTCGGCACGCTTCCGATGTACATCTGGGAGAACGAGGACATGACGATCGACCCCGCGCGCAAGCTCGTCTTCATCAGCCGGGATCCGCGCGGGTTCACCTCGCCGGTCACGAGCGGGAGCACTTTCCCGTACGGCGCGGTCCACATCATCGACGTATCCGACCCTCACGCCATGATCCAGCTGAACGCTTTTCTCGCGCCCGCCGGACACACGACGTCGTGCGTCGACGGTTGCAACTACGTTTGGGTCGGCGGCCCTTATGCGAACGCCCAGACCCAGCCGGACTGGGTCGGGCGACCGATCTTCGCCTTCGACGTGCGCGATCCACTGAACGTGAAGGAGTGCCCGAAACCGATCGACACCGAGCGCAACGACGGCGTCACGGATTACGCCCACGACGTGAGCGTCGACCCTCGAGGGATCGCGTGGGTATCGGGGGCCGGTGGCGTGCGCGGCTACTGGGTCTCCGGCCGGCACCTCAATCCGGTGACACACAGATACGAGAACGCAACCGGGTGCAGCCCCGTGCCTTACGCCGGTGGAGGCTCGCCGAAAAGCGCGACGCCGTCACGCTTCATGCACAACTCGTGGCGTGATCCAGCGATCGGCGTCAACGGCAAGAAGGGAAACGTTCTGATAGCAACCGAAGAGAACACGGTTACGGACTGCAGGACATCGGGCCGGGCGGTGACGTACGACCTCGACGGCACCTATCACGGCGAGGGCTGGAACGACATCAAGCACACACACTTCCGCATGAAGGTTCTCGACACGTGGACACCCGAAGGCGCCAAAGGCGCTCAGGGCTGCGACTCGGCCCACTGGTTCACCGACAACGGTCACGGCCTACTGGCGTACGCGTTCTACACGGAAGGCACGCGCTTCCTGGACGTCAGCGACCCGAAGAACATCCGCGAGGTCGGGTACTTCCGGCCCGAGGACGCGAACACGTGGGCGTCTTACTGGTATCACGGCTATGTCTTCGTGGCCGATCTCCAGCGCGGCATCGATGTGCTGAAGTTCCACGGATCGAACTCGAGCCCGACCGTTTCGCTCCAGGCTTCTCGCCGAGCGCCGACGGCAGGTCTGAAGATGGACCCTGCGTTCGGGTTCCTATGTCCGTTCCACTCGGGCGCCGGCGAATAGCTGGACCGCGGTTTCGGCTACGTCCGGATCGTCGGCATCGAGCCACCGCACCCGAGGATCAGCTCTGAACCACGACTCTTGCCTGCGCGCGAAGCGCTTCGTTGCCCGCACGATGGCGCCACGGATGGACTCGGTATCGGTGGGATTCGTCACGTCCAGCACCTGCCGGTATCCAAGAGCCTGACGAGCGGTCCGTCCCAACCCCTCTCGGTCGAGCTCGAGTGCTTCTTGCACGAGCCCGAGTTCGATCATGTCGTCGACGCGCCGGGCGATGTTCTCGTAGAGCCGCACTCGGTCGATCGTTATCCCGACCACACGAAGGTCATAGATCGACTCGTATCGATCCCACGCATCGGGGGCCGAGAACGGTTCTCCCGTCAGCTCGATGACCTCGAGCGCGCGGATCGTCCTGCGAGCATTCTGCGGCTCGATCCGGGCAGCCGCTCGAGCATCCAAACGTTGCAAGCGTTCGTACAGCGCTTCGGCTCCGACCTCTTCGCATTCCGCCTCGAGCCGCTCGCGAACCTCGTCGGCTCGCGGCGGGAACGCGAGATCGTCGACTACGGCCCTGAAGTAAAGACCTGAGCCGCCGACCAAGAGCGGCGTGTGCCCCCGCCCCGCAACATCGGCTATCGCGTCGCGTGCACGATCGCGGAACTCCGCCACCGTGATGTCGTCGTGGGGGTCGAAGACGTCGATCATGTGGTGAGCGACTTTCTCTCTCAACGCGGTAGGCGGTTTCGCGGTCCCGACATCGAGCCCCCGGTACGCCTGCATCGAATCGATCGAGACGACCTCCGAACCGAGATCGGCCGCGATGCGTGCAGCAAGCTCGGTCTTGCCTACGGCGGTCGGGCCGACGATCGCCGCGACGGAGATCACGGCGTTCCCGCAACCGCCACGGGGTACCCGACGCCAACCGGTTTCTCGTAGGCGAGCAGTCGAGACCGACCCCCCGCGAACAGCCGTCCGTACAGGTGCAAAGTGGATGCGCTGCACGAGCCACCGCGCGTAGCCAGCTCTGGTGCAAGCTCGATCACTTGAGCGGGATCGCCGGACAACGATTCGACAACTCGGTTGTCGATCTCCTCGGATTCCGAGCGGTAAGTGAGCGGCGCTCGCGAGGTCAGCGACGCGGACAGATGCGCGCTCGCGACCACCAGCACGCGTGCATCGAGCGCATCGAGTGCTTCGACCAGATCCATGACGTCGGCCGACGCTGCACCGTCCTCGGCGAACGCTGCTACAACGACCGATCCACGAAAGTCACCGAGCAGCGCCAGCGGGACGAGAGCGCCGTGATCGATCGACCCATCCATCGTCGGTCGCCCCCATCCACGACTGACCTCGCTGACGAGGTCGGGGGGGCCGAACCACCACCGCTCGTCGCCGGGGACACCGAAGTCTTGCAGCGATCCGGCGGCCTTGCCGTAGACAGCGGTGCGCGCGCCGTGTGGCGACGCGACAAGCATGAGGTCCACATCGGCGAGGTCGATCGACGCGATCTGCTGCCGCACATTCCGTGCTGCAACCGCTATCTCGGGGCTTTCGAGCTCTGGAAGCAGGATCGGAGCATGCGGAACGAGCGCGCCGCGAACAACCGTCATCGAGCGCTCCGCGTCACGCGCAGGTGCTGCACCCCGTGGATGCGAGCGGCAACAACATCGACGGCCGATGGAGCCCGGCCCCCGTCACGCGCCCGTCGAGGAAATGTGGATGGGAGCCGACGATCTCGACCCTTCGGAAGTCGCCGTCGACTGCACCGTCGTCCGAGAAATGGACGAGCTTGTTCGTCCTCGTCCGCCCCGTGAGCTTTGACGGGTCCTTCTTGGACGGGCCCTCGACGATGACCTCGTGGCTCGTGCCGACGTCGCGCGCGTTCTGCTCGATCGATATCCGTTCCTGCAATGCCGTGAGCCGTTCGTAGCGTTCCTGTACGACCGCCTTCGGGACTTGGGCGTCCATGTGCTGCGCCTCGGTCATGGGGCGCCGCGAGTACTGGAACGTGAACGCCGCGTCGTAGCGAGCCGTCTCGACCAGAGACAGGGTCTGTTCGAAGTCGGCCTCGGTCTCGCCGGGGAAGCCGACGATGATGTCGGTAGTCACGGCGACGTTCGGTATCGCGTCGCGCACCATCTCGACCTTCTCGAGGTAGCGGTCCCGCGTGTACGCGCGCTTCATCCTTTTGAGCACGCGATCCGAGCCGGCCTGGACCGGTAGGTGGATGTGCTCGCACACCGAGCGACATTCGGCCATGGCTGCGACCGTGTCCTGTCTGAAGTCTTTCGGATGAGGGCTCGTGAAGCGGATCCGATCGAGGCCGTCTATCTCGTCCAGCAGACGAAGAAGCCTCGCGAACTGTGGTGTGCCGTCGAGGTCGCGCCCGTACGAATTCACGTTCTGCCCCAACAGGGTTACCTCGACGACGCCATCGTCAACGAGTGCTTTCACCTCGTCCACGATGTCTGCCGGTCGCCGCGATATCTCTTTGCCGCGGACGGCAGGGACGATGCAGAACGTGCACGAGTTATTGCACCCGATCGAGATCGACACCCACGCGTGCCATGACGAGGACCTGCGAGCCGGCAACGCCGAAGGAAAGACCTCGGTTTGTTCCAGGATCTCGAAGCTCGGCCCGTCGGCCGACTCCCTGAGCAGCCGCGGAAGGCTCGCCAGGTTGTGCGTCCCGAGCACGACGTCGACATACGGGGCCTTGGCCTGGATCAGCTCGCGATCCTTCTGCGCGAGGCAACCACCGACGACGATGCGCATGCCGGGGCGCGACTCCTTGATGGGCCTCAGGTGCCCGAGGTTGCCGTAAAGGCGCGTATCGGCCTTCTCACGGATGCAACACGTGTTGAACACGACGACATCCGCATCTTCCGGGGTCGCCGCGCGCACGTAGCCTTCGCCCTCGAGCATGCCGGCCATCCGCTCGGAATCGTGCTCGTTCATCTGACACCCGTAGGTGGTGATGAAGTAGCTCGCGTGCCGCTCGGTCATCTGGTCAGGCTAACGCGCTTAGATGACCGCGATCACTTCGCATAGGCCGAGGAACGCGTCTCGCGGATGACCGTGATGCGGATCTGGCCCGGGTATTGCAGTTCCTCTTCGACCTTCTTGGCGATGTCGCGCGCGATCACCTCGGCCCTCAGGTCGTCGACATCCTCGGGCTTGACCATCACACGGACCTCGCGTCCGGCTTGCATCGCATAGACCTTGTCGACACCCTCGAACTCGTTCGCGATCGCTTCCAGGCGTTCGAGCCGCTTGACGTAGGTCTCGATGCTTTCGCGCCGCGCCCCGGGCCGCGCACCCGAGATGGCATCCGCGGTCTGAGTGATGACGGCTTCGATCGTCCGTTGCTCGACCTCGTTGTGATGCGACTCGATGCAGTGGCATACAGCCGGAGATTCCTTCAACCGGCGAGCGATCTCCGCCCCGATCAGCGCGTGGCTACCTTCAACCTCGTGCGTGACCGCCTTCCCAATGTCGTGCAGCAACGTCCCGCGCTTGGCGAGCTGCACGTCGGATCCCATCTCTGCAGCGATCATCGCCGCGATGTGAGATGCCTCGACCACGTGCCGCAGGACGTTCTGCCCGTAGGACGTCCGGAATTTCAACCTGCCGAGGACACGCACGAGCTCCGGGTGCATGTCGGTGATACCGGTCTCGAGCACGGCCCATTCGCCGGCTTCTCTGATCTCGCGCTCGACTTCGCTTTTCGACTTCTCGTGCATCTCTTCGATCCGCGCCGGCTGGATGCGGCCGTCGCCGATCAGGCGTTCGAGGGTCAAGCGGGCCATCTCACGGCGGATCGGATCGAAGCACGACAGGACGACTGCCTCGGGGGTGTCGTCGATGATGAGGTTCGTTCCCGTCGCCGCCTCGAAGGCC
>JALZGD010000117.1:0-1324 GCA_030861205.1 Actinomycetota bacterium | reverse complement strand
GCGTCCCTCGCGGCCGATGATGCGGCCTTTCATGTCCTCGTTCGGAAGGGTGATCGTGGTCACGGTCGACTCGGTCGTCAGCTCGGAGGCGATCCGCTGCATCGCGATAGCGATGATCTTGCGAGCCCTTTTGTCGCCCTCCTCGCGGGCCTGCGCCTCGATGTCCCGCACGACGGTCATCGCGTCCCGCTTGGCCTCGTCCTCGATCTGCTCGACGAGAGCCTGGCGAGCGTCCTGGGCCGTCATGCCCGCCGCCCGCTCGAGCTCGGACCGGGCGCGCTGGGCGATCCGGTCGATCTCGGTGCGCGCCGCGGCGATCTCGGCTTCCTTCGATTCGATCGCCTGCTCGCGGCGATCCAGTGAGACTGCACGCGAATCGAGCGTCGCCTCGCGCTGCGATATTCGGTCCTCTTTCTTGTCTATGTCTTCGCGCCGGCGCTTGAGGTCCGACTCGGCCTCGTTGCGCATCTTGAAGATCTCGTCTTTGGCTTCGACGAGCGCCTCTTTCTTCGCGGTCTCCGCGGTGCGCTCTGCTTCCGCAAGGATCGTTTTCGCCCGCGACTCGGCAGAAGTGACTTCCTTCTGCGCCATGTATTGCCGGACGATGTATCCGAGAGCGGCACCCGCGAGAAGGCCGACGATCAGGCCGATCACGATGCCCATCGTTCGCTCCTTCCCTTCCCCCAGGAGCGCGGCGTCGCCCGAAGGCCGGCCGCTGCCGGCACGAGCGAGCTAAAAGAGAGCTTCTAGATCCCTATGTGATTGCGGGCGTCAAAGGCGCAGTTGAGGTCCCAGCACGGGGACCAGTCGTTCGGTTTCGTCTGCGTTGTATCGGGCCTGTTGGGGACAAAGTTCTCTCTTTGTTCGGTCGTGCCTAGAGGAATCTGGCTGGCATTTGCTTTTCTTGTCCCCAATGGTACGCCCGCCGGCTTTCGACCGCCCGCATCCCGGATCCGGCCCTATCAGTCCCAGCCTTCGGGAGGCAACACGGAGCGCACCGCTGCCTCGACCGGCTCTTCACCGAACCCGCGGCGGGCGAGCATCTGAGCCAGAGCCGCCGCCTGCGCCGCTAGGGGGCGCCGTGCGACCCGAGGAACGAGGCGCAGAGCGACAGCTTTCGCCCTATCGGTCTCCTCCGAATCGACCTGCGAAACGGCTTGCAACGCTAGATCCCTATCGATGCCCTTGGCCTCGAGCTCGGCCACGAGCTTCGCCGATCCAAAGCCCTTCGCTGCCGCTCGCTCTTCGACCCAGCGGCGAGCGAACGAGTCGTCATCGACCAGTCCCAGCTGAGCCAGTCGTTCGAGGGCGTGATCGACGATCT
>JALZGD010000013.1:12891-18429 GCA_030861205.1 Actinomycetota bacterium | reverse complement strand
CTCGACTATGGGTGCCATGTCCGCGACGTGTTCTTTCTTTATGACGAGCGGCTTCAGCTGATGCACGATCAAAACGACCCGCTCTTCCCGAACTGGGATCAAGACGACGCCGCGGTGTCCGGTCGTTACGAACAAGAGGAACCTTCAGCAGTGGCAGAAGAGATCGAAAGAGGCGCGGCCTCGCTCGCAGAACGCTTCGATTCGGTCACTGGCGAGCGGTGGGAAAGGGAAGGGCGACGAAGCGATGGAGCATCATTCACCGTCGAGTCGTTCGCGCGCTATTTGATCCACGATCCGATCCACCACGTGCACGACGTCCGCTCGGGCTATCGGCGGCTGCGCAGCTCGTAGATGTCGGGGAACGGACTCGATCCGTCGATCCGCGACACCATTACCCAACTCGAGCGCCGAGCTGCGGATGCATGGCCCTCGTCTGTCGCAGAAGACAGGGATGGGTGGCGCTTGCGAGCGACACCCCGCGTTCCCACGCGCAAACGTTCCAACTCTGCGGTCGCCCTCCGCGAGCAGAGTTTGGAGCGCGCCGACGACATCATCTCCTCGACCACCGACTTCTACGGTCGACTGTCGCTTCCGTCTCTGATTCAGATCACCCCCCTATCGCAAACGCTCGATGGTGAGCTCGAGGCGCGCAGGTGGTCCAAGCAAAGTCCGACGCTGGTCGAGTCGATCGGCCTAGCGACGCTGCTCGATCGCACCTCTGACCGTAGTTACGAGGTGCGCGGGACGGCTAGCGTGAATTCCGAATGGTTGGCAGCGTGGGAGCAGATATTCGATCTCGCCGATGCACAGGAACAAGCCGACGAGATCATGGCGCGCATCGAGCCCGAAGCCCTGTACACATCGGTATTCGCGAACGGAGTAACCGTCGGAGTCGCGCTTGGAGTCCTCGATCCCCCGTGGGTTGGAATCTTCGGAATGGGGACGACACCATGTCATCGCAGGAAGGGTGCGGGCTCGGCCGCTCTTGGCGCCATCGGGAAATGGGCATCACAACGCGGAGCGGAGAACTGCTATCTGCAGGTCGAAGAGGACAACGCGGGAGCCCGGGCGTTCTACGAGGGCATCGGCTTTACCAGCCTGTACGGCTATCACTACCGAGTCGCTCCCCCTGCTGGGTGCAAAGCGATCAGTTCGTGAAAAGCTCGGTGGACTCGGCGAGCGATACCCACTTGTCTTTGTACACGAGGATGTGATCGATGACCTCGACTCCGTTGTCGACACCGGCGGCGATTAATCGCTTCGTGAACTCGATGTCGCAGTCGTGGATCTCGTCGAGCGGCGCGCTGGCGGTCGAGGTAAACAGCATCGCCGGCGCTCCGGTGTTCCTTGCGAGGTAGAAAACCTCGTCGAAGGGCAGACCGTTCTTCGGCTCTGTCTCGGATGCGAAGCACTCGGAGTCACCGGGCGTTCCGTCGGTATTGATGCACGTGGCGAAGACGATCTCGGCATCAAGCTTGCCGACGACGAACGCGAGCTTCTCGATGAGCTCGTCCATGGAGAAGGGAGGGGCGACGCCTTTGGCGGTGGACATGGGATTGCTCCTGAGGTTCGGGGCCCGGGCCGCCTATGTCATCGGACAGCGGAATCGAGGGCAGTGACGCACCGCACAGCTCGAGCATCTCAATCGGATTTCACTGCGCTGCATGTCCAATGAGATATCGCTTGCAGAATTTCTGATCGACACCTGGTTACCGGCATGTGAACCGACTGTGCGGCCAACGACTTTCGTGAGCTATGCCGGTCACGTCCGGCTCCACATAATTCCGCATCTGGGCGACATTCCGCTCGGTGAGCTCACGCCCCAGCATCTGAACCGTTTGTACGCGGAGCTGCGTGCGCGTGGTCGCTTGAATCGCCAGAAGGGCCTCTCCCCCGCGACCGTGAGGTTGGTGCATACGACGCTTCGAAGAGCGCTCAAAGATGCGGTCCGCTGGGGTTACCGGGCCGATAGCCCGGCCGATGGCGCAGACGCTCCACGGATGCGCGCCGGCGACTGGATCGAGATGAAGACATGGACCGCCGATCAGCTGAGAACTTTCCTGAGTTTCGTCAAGGACGACCCCCTTTATCCCCTGTGGCACATGTATGCGATGACGGGAATGCGACGAGGTGAGTTGTTAGGACTGAGGTGGTCCGATGTAGATCTTCCAGCCGCTCGACTCGCAGTTCGTCAGACGGTCGTGGTCTTGAAGGGAAAGTTCATCTCGTCACAACCGAAGACTGCACGCGGCCGCCGAGTGATCGCTCTCGACCCGGGCACCGTCGAGGTTCTTTGAGCGCTTCAGGCGAGGTCGAAGCACTGGCAGGCGTTGATTCCCAGCGAGCTCGTTTTTCCCGGGCCGGATGGAGACTTTCTGAGTCCGGCCATAGTGACGATGCGCTTTGCCAAACTCGCGCGCGATGCCGGACTCCCTCGGATCCGACTGCATGACCTCCGCCACACGCATGCGACGCTCGCCCTGCAGGCGGGCATTCATCCGAAGATCGTCTCCGAGCGACTCGGACACTCGACGGTCGCCTTCACCCTGGACATCTACAGTCATGCTCTCAGTCATATGCAAACGGAGGCCGCCGAGCAGATCGCAGCACTCGTTTTCCCGTAGCCCTACGCCTGCACGTGGTTGCCGACCGTAGACTCGTGAGTGATCTCGAGAGAGTCCGCAGAATCCAAGTCCTGGGTCGACCTTCTCGGCGATAAGCCGTGCTCTAGACCAACTGAAAGCATGGGCAAGTGGGCCGACAACCTGCTCGGCGACAAGAAGATTCGTGAGAAGGCAGCAAGAAATCGAAGAGAGCGCTTACGGCGCTGGGCGCAATTGGAGGAGTCCCACACCCGGCAGTCACCTCTCCCGGCCCAGACGAGAGATCCGGGTAGCGGGAGGCGTTAGCGGACCCGCTACCGATTTGCTTCTTACGCTGATCTTGTAATCCGATTGCAGCGCTATCCGCCAAAGGGCGACTCCGATCCAATTGCGACGACCTCAAATCTGAAAAAAGGTCTCACAGCGTTCGGAGGTTTCATACAACGTTCTGGGGAAAGGCCAATCACCCAACTAAATGAGCGAAAAAACTGAATCCTTCTCCAGCCCACCGATTTACGGCAGGTCTCCCAGTGACTTTCCGAGAGGAACTCCGAAGCGCTATTCATGGTCTTTGTAAAGATCGCTATATGACCGCATTGCGTGCCTTGACCTGAAGTTAGTGGCGCGGAGGTGACAGGCTAACCAAACGGTATCGCCACAGGCGACTCATACAGGCCAGTGACCTTGCCGCCAGAGAAGTTGTGAACCGCTGCGCGAACCTTGGGCTCGCGCAGATCTAGCACTCGAAGAGTTCCGTCCGAGCCTCGCGCGATTGACTCAATTCGCACGAAGCGTTCACCGTAGTTCTCGGCATAGTCGGCGAGAGCTGTCAGTTTTGCTTTGGCATCGGCCAGGTGATCGCCGTGAGGGTCGACGATCGAAACTCCGAGGCTTCCGTCGTCTCGGTGAGATACGACTAAGAAGTCGACCTGCATTGATGTCCACTGCTCCTCGTCGTCTCGATAAGCGATCCTTAGGGAAGCGGGAGTGGGTCTAGAGGGATTCCGGTACCAGGCTGTGAATGATGATCTGCTGATCTCTGTCCTTACGACTTGACTCTCCCACTCATTGAGGCTTGTGGGAAATTCGCCTTGTGGGTCCGAGTAGATGTGTCCCGCGAACGCAGGTAGACAATCTCCCCTACCGTCCCGCGTCGGACCTACCAAATTCTCGCGCAAGGAGACTGAGATGACCTCCGGGTTGGACGCCTGTTCACTGATCCTTTGAAAGCCATCCCGAATGGAACCGGTGGTGTTCTTGATCTCGACAGCGAATTGCGAAAGCTGGTCTCTTACCCATTTCGTAGCAGCGCGCTCCAGCTCCTGCCGAACCTCGTCAATTAGGAACAACGCAGCAACGTGAACCCTGACTCCTAACCTGTCTGTATCTGGACCCTCCTTGTGAACCCTGTACGCAAGGTAGTCTTGACCTACCCCCTCTTTCACGGAGCGCACTATCTTCCTCGTATCGCGGTCAACATCCTGAATATGGGTGGAAGTGACACGACTGGTATCCGCAGAGAATTCACTCGTGGTCGAGAATCGAGATTGGTGCACCCTCAGAGTGAGGATGTCTTCCACATTTTTCGTCACTTCGTCCCGATATTGAGCAGCCAGCCCATCTAGGCGAGCATTTAACGTTCGCGTCAAGCGATCTCCGGCATCCGGAAGAAAAGCGTTTCGAGTCGAATCGTCGGTCAATAGCCGCGCGAGCGACTTGGCCCTTCGGAGCGGACTGGCAAGCGCGCCGGGTGGTGGAATGCTTGGCAGACTCTCAATCAGGGAAAAGGCCTCAGCCGGGACGCGCGGGTTCCGCTCAAAAACCTGCGGCTTCCGGATGACTCCCGCGCCAACGCGTTGATCGCCGTTGTCCTCTCCTCGGCCCTCCAGCTCCTCCTTAATTGAGCTGACAGCTTCACGATCAAATCGCGGCAAAAAACAACTAACGGAGTTGAGGAAGTCGTCGGTCGCGATGCGCCTGGCAAGAGGTTGTCGGACCATGCGCCCGATGATCTGCGCGATGTGAGTGACGTCCTTTGCAGGACGTTCGGAATAGAGAACTTCCGCCCTCGGACAGTCCCAGCCCGTAGAAATGGCTTCCTTAGCAAGGACGATCCGAATTTCGCTGTCTCCTTGAATGGACTCGGGATGAACCCATTCGACGAGTCTGTCGCCGAGACGCAGCGATTCATGCTCGCCGAAAACATGCGCGACTGCGCCAGGAGAAAGCTCGTCCCATTCATGCTCAATCACCGCCAGCAGTTCGGTCAGGGTATTCTGGCTCGCTCTGTCAGGAACTTGAACCACCAGAACGGGAGACACCAGAGGTTCATTTTGGTTACTCGCGTAGGCTGCCCAGCGCGCTTCGAAATCCAAAGTCGCTGCCACCGCGTCTCGTAACAGTGTGGTGCTGAAGGTCCCTTTCTCGTCCGGCTCGTCAATACCTATCTCATCTTTGATGAGGCCCGACGCACGCACTCTCTCTATATCGACTTCAACGAAGGGGTAGGACGTTCGGTTTCGAATACCTTCCATCGCGCGCTGGTAACGATCGATTGTGGCGGATATACCCCAAACCACGGGAATCGGTGGATTTGAGCCAGGTTGGCCACCAATGATGCGCTGCACGATTGTCTTTCGATCTGTGACGCGCCGCATCCCGCGATGCGCTTCGTCGATCACCAGATATAGGTCTGCTCGACCGCCGTTGATCGTGTTGGCGATGATGTCCCACATTGAATACTGTCGCAGGTTATTTCCGCCTCGCGCCAAGCCACTAGACTTCGACAACTTTTGGATGTTCAGGAAATACACCCGGCCTGGCGTCAGCTCTGAGTTGAGAAAATCGTTGTCCAAAACCGTCAAACGGGCTGGGGCAAGAAGGTCAGATGCTTCCAACATCTTGTTGCGCGTTTGTCGATTTAGCGCAGGATCGT
>JALZGD010000013.1:6904-12881 GCA_030861205.1 Actinomycetota bacterium | reverse complement strand
CACTCGAGCCGTGCACGATCGCCTCGATCACTGCGGCTGCAATTACCGTTTTGCCTGCACCGGTCACCGCCGATAGAGCGAAAGAAGAAAGACTCCCGTGCTGGGCCCAGTCATCCCGGCCGCGGACGAGATTTCGCAGTACTGCTAAGGCGGCATCCCGTTGATAATCGATTAAGTCGTAGCGCATGCCATTAGGGTTGCTTGTAATTAATCGCGAACGTGGTCAGATAATTCTCATAGAGACGTACGGCCTGAACGGAGCTCGGCAGCTCGGAAGCTATTCCCGTAAATATCGTCTGCGAATCCGTCACGAGAAACACAGTAGTTAATGTAGACGGCAGCTGGTTAATAAAGGCGCGCCACTTGTCTGTATCAAAAAGAACACCGTACTGTGACGTC
The DNA here is from genome assembly GCA_030861205.1 of Actinomycetota bacterium. GTDB lineage: Bacteria > Actinomycetota > CADDZG01 > CADDZG01 > WHSQ01 > JALZGD01. The sequence goes on along the minus strand of JALZGD010000013.1, from coordinate 12,482 downwards.
GTCAGAAACGGGACCCGGGCCGAATCGTCCGGTCGCGAAGAGACCAGCGGTCCTCGGCAACCAGCCCTCATCCAAAGCAGGGGAGCAACAGACTCGAATGCCAAGTCGAGCTCGACCTCGTCCGGATCCAAGTACAGCAGCTCGAAAAATCTAACGTTCTCGCTGAAGCCTTCACTAATAGGGAATTCATCTGTGAATTTGTAGCTGCCTTCGATGGGTTCCCCATCGGGGCGCCGTCCGGTCACACTCGCTATTACCCTCGGCTTAGTGATGTATTCGTAGATACCCCACGCTTCCCACTCGTCATCGCCAGGTGATCTGCCGGCTTCGCGAAGCGCTGCGGCTTCATCTGCGGAAACTTCGTTATTTGTAATCACGATCGAGCACCGAGACCCAGCATCCTGGCGGTTGAGTCGCATGACCGCATGAGTCGTTGTGCCAGAGCCGGCGAAAAAATCGAGCACAACAGCATGGGGGTTATCGCGAACCACAAAGCGGAGGGCATCCTCGACGGCGTAAAGCGATTTTGGGAACGGGAAGCGGCGATCCGGCAGGATTGCGTTGAGGAGGCTTGCACCGTGATCCCCCGCGCTGTGCGAGGCCCTATTCCACGTAGACATCGGGCGTAGCGAACGTGCTGCAATGTATTCGTACACCGGCGCGCCCGATGAATCCTCGCCTGTGATGGCAATCTTTCCGTCTTCGATATCTTTGATAGGTCCAGCGGGCAGGTAAGAACCTGACACCTGCTGAATTTTTGACTGATCTCTGCGACCAAATTTGACGTACCCGGCCTTCAGATTTCTCAAGAGGGTTTCGGCTCCAAGACCCCACGTCATTTCGGTTCCGTCTTCCCTTACAGGGAGAACAGCGAAAGTGCCGGGGGGGGACATCACTGTCTCGCGATCCCTATCGAGGGGGAGAGGATCCCCAACTGAATGAAACGTGGCATCGCGCTCGTGGAAGAAGATCGGATAGAAGAGATTTGGTCGCGCCACCCGACGGCCGTTTGCACCGTTTCGTCGCAGACCGGCCCAACGTACTTCTGTTCGCCTACCGTTCGTCGAACTGTGCAGCATGTCGTCGCCGGTTTGCGCCACGTAAGCATCTCCAAGGAAGACAAAGAAGAGATACTCATCGGCACGCGAGAAGCGATCGCGGCGCGGCGACCCCTTAGGGTTCACGACCGACGTCACCATTTGCACATCGTGTCCCGAGAAGAGCTGCTCCAAAAGAAGCCCTAGCCTTAGATATTCTTTTTCGTCAATCGTGACGATTAGCACCGATCGCTCAAGGTTTAGAAGCTGCTTGGCAAGGCGCAGGCGGCGATCCATGAAGGCTAGCCACTTACTGTGACGATATCCGTCGTTGTCATCGACATAACGGTTGTCGTACTTCCAGTCGCGCGCGCCGGTGTTGTAGGGCGGATCAATGTAAATGCAGTCGACAGCTCCTGCGTGGGTGAACTGCAGCGCTTCGAGAGCGTGGTGATTTTCACCTTTGATGACAACGTGAAACGGCCTGTCGGCGTCCTGCGTGATTTCGCCAACTTGTCGCAACCCAGGATAGATAGGGTCGCCGAATTCGGCTACAACAACGAGGTCTTCGATTGAAACAACCTCTGTGTTGCTCTCGCCCACCGCTACGAAGGCCTTCCTGCCGTCAACCTTTTCGACGAGCACGGCTTTCTGGTCATCTGAGCCTCCGCGCTTCACAACGAAAACGCCACGCCGCACGGGGTGGTGTGGGAGGCGCACCCGCTCGGGAACGTGATCCTCGAAGACGAGGCCGAAGCGCTTTTTTGATCGGAGCCGATCGACCTGGCGTTCCAGATCTGCTCTCAGGGCATGATCTTCAATCCTCGCTAGCAGTACGTCCAATTCGTCTGGCATTTAGGTATTTTCACTCAGCCAGCTCAAGGGTCTCTTTGTCGCAAGGAGCACTTCTACTTCACCACCCCACCGCACGAACAAAAAGTATTCGACCCCTCCGCGCAAGTCACGCTCGACGGGACGCTACTGTGCCGCCTCCGCGGCCAGACGACGGCGTCCCTGCTCCGACAACTCCCAAACGCCACGCGGGGAGTTATCTAGGAGGTCGCCTCGCTTGATCAGCTCGAATCTCACGAACTGCGCGCGATTCGCCCACCGAACGACGTTGTTTCTTAGTAGTTCCTTGTCGAGTGCCGTCAATCGCTTATCCAGCCGGCTCCCAAGTTCGCGAAGAACATCCCGTGTCCGTGCGGATCCGCCCATTGCCTCGAGGGTCGCCAAAATCGGGAGCTCGTACTCCTTGTGGGGCAGAAGCTGCCCAGCTTTTAGTCGTCCAGTTGGAGTTCTTTCGACCCCTGCTAGCGACCGGTTCATCTCAAGGCCCAGGAGCCGCCGAAGGACCGAGTTTGGAGAATCCACAAAGGGATGAGCGTGCACTTCCAGCATTCTGAAAACCTCGTGATCGACCTGGATTTGGATCGGCGGGTCAGAGGCATTCTCATTCATTCAAAGAACTTTATGTTGTATGGTTTGAATGGTCAACAAGAGGGAGCTATCCAGTGGAACCGGCCTCAAAGAAGCGACTCATCGATCTCATGGCGCAGCGAGGAACTGCAGAGCTTGAGAGTTTCTTCATTTCGCTCGGGGTGGGAGGAGCGTTCGCAGCTCCTAGAGAAGGATGGGGCCGACAAAAAAGAATCAACGAAGCCCTTATGGCAGCTGATCGCGAGGGGCGGCTCGAAGATGTCCTTCGCGCTGCGGCCGCGCAATTCGGAGGAGCGACCGCCACAGGCGAGCCGGCAAAGACCCCGAACAGAATTCGCTTGGACCTCCAGGAGCTGCTAGACGAACTGAATGCATGGACCACCTGGAAATATGTCGACATAGCTGAGGATGCTCAGCGCAGACTGAACGACTCGCTGCGCCATTTACGCGTGCACATCGGCGCTGATACGCCGGGAGACTTTCATTTTCAGGATCGCGACTACTCGAGTACACGCAAGACGGTAACGGAGAATGCGTTCGACAAACTGCGCAAAGCTGTCTCGAGAACTATCGCTTGCGTCCCTCCGGCGCCGGATTTGCCGAACCCCGTCGCGTCCACCGCGCTCGATCGACTGCATCCGGCCGTCCAAAGAGTTTCTGGGCAGCTGTTCAAGGACGGGCACGCCGCGCCCGCGATCTTCGAAGCATTCAAATCAGTAAACAACCGGGTCAAAGACGCGAGCCAATTGACGGAAGATGGAAAAAGCCTCATGGCTAAGGCTTTTCGACCGCAGAACCCCGCAATTCGCATCAACGCTGGTCAGACGCGGTCAGACGCGGATGAGCAAGAAGGATTCATGCACATCTTCATGGGGGTCATGCAGGGTATCCGCAATCCCAAGGCCCATGACGAACATGCTGTACTCGATGATGACCGCGCTCTTGAGTACCTTTCCCTTGCAAGTCTGCTCATGCGTCGCATAGACGATGCCGCGGAAATTCAAGACTCCACGGCGGCTAAGTAAACCTAGCGGGTGCCAACTCCCTAGCTGATCCGTTGCACTTTCAGATCTAATGCCGAAGGTGCAGAAACATCCAGACCGCTGTCGGATACGGGTAAGCGACCCAAAAAGCCACTCCAGCGGCAACCGCATATACAGCCGGAGCCAAGACTCTGATAAGGCGCACGCGGCCTTGTGCTTTGCGCACCGAAGGCGACTGGAGGATTTGATTCATCTGCTCGCTACCTAGGGATGGCGCGGCGCTGCGAACATCATCTTTCAGGAACTTGAGCGGAAGATAAACCGTCGGTCCCTCAACGATGAGGGTCCATAGCGCGAGAAATATCAGGAAGCTCCCAATTGCGAAAGCGAGATCTCCGCTGATCTCGGGCGGTACTTTGTTCGAGGTCGCACTGGCAAGTACGATCGCGCCGAGCCCTCCCAGGGTGGCAAGCACTCGCTCACCCAGACCCTTTGATAGGGAAATGAGATCAACGAGAGTTTGGCGCGCGGCGTCAACACTTAATTGCCGTGCTGTCTGCACCATCGATGACGCTTCTGCGACGGCATCACTCCTAAGACCCGCATATATCGGCTCGGCCGCCCGGCGGACGTCATAGGCAAGATCAAGAAAGTCCGCAGTCGAATAGATCGAAACAACTTGTCGAATCGCGAGAATCTTGTCGAAGGAAGGTTCTCGCTGCGTCCACCTAAATAAATCAATTACCTGCAGTTGGGACGCTACTTGCTCAACCCCAGCAGGCGGCAGAAGTGCATCGATCCGCCGCAGCCCAAAGAAAGCCAGACGCGAGGAATCTTCTTCAATCGCTACATCATTCGAAAACCATGCCCAGCAGGCTGCTGCAGCCTTGGCTCGCAACACGTCCACCAGCTCACCGACATTTTCGTGCGGAGCAACGGGGAGAAGTTGATCAGGCAGCGGAACTCCGACTCCGGGGTCCCCACCCCGCGCCGTCACATAAGATGCGCGCTCATCGTTGGTCGGATCAAACGTTGGATCCCTAAGTCTAGAAAGCGATCCGCAACACCAGCTCGCGCTTTGAAACCAACGTGGGACTTCGTCGAGTAGAACGATATAGACAGGCTGGTCACCGCCGAGAGCGGTCCTAATCTCCCACCAGCGCATTGCGTCGACGATCGACTTCAATCGGTCGTAGGAGCGCACAACGCGCCACGTCCATTCATTGGGCCCGACCGAGAGCGCTTTAGCAAGGTCGAGGGTTATGGCCCCGCGCCATTGACCCTCCAGTTGAAGGAGTGCCTCAACGTCGCCGTCAGCGGCTCGCTGCGCCAACTCAAGTTCATTACCCGTGTAGTAATCATTCACTGCCGATGGAGAAGCGACACACTCCAGTTGCTCGTTTACGAGCCGAGCGCGAAAACCGGTTGAGAGGGAAATCTCCACATCCGTCGCCGCCTTTGCGAGAGCGCGTAGCCTCTCGAATTGTTCGTTTCCCGTACCTTGCCAAGCGGCCGTTCCAGAAACGCGGCGAAGCGAATCAATGACAACCCAACCAGATTGTTCCAAAACTGCAAGAATCTGCGACCAGCTCTTGAGCTCCTCGAGCTCGGAAGCATCGAGCAAGGACAAAATAGCTATCCCGCGTCCCACTGAGGTTCAGATGCGACTCTGATCGTGATGACGTATTCATCTCCGCTCTGCTCCCAAGAAACGTTATTGACTACATGCGGGGGAATGAGAATGTCTATACCTTCTGCCCGCACCCGCAACCGACGGGCCGCGATCTTGTTCGGCCTAACAAAACCGGTGCCGGGGCCCGACGAGATAGCAGGATAGTCAGTCGGCAAGCTAGGAAAGACTTCCTTCAACTCTTTGACTATCTGATCGGCCGGGCCAGCCTTCGTTGCCGCAATCTCATAAGCAGCCGGTACATCCGCAGCCGGCAATTGGACAATTGCCTCCATCAGCTGTCGCTCGGCATCGACTGGCTTGGCGCCGACGTCCAATTGCATCGCGTTTAGAAAGTATCTAGCAGCCTCGACGTTCCGGTCACGAATTATCGCGTCGGAATTAGCTCGGGGATCCGGCCACGAAATACCTTTCTGAAGGTCACCGGG
>JALZGD010000013.1:0-6894 GCA_030861205.1 Actinomycetota bacterium | reverse complement strand
GGAGAAGGCAACAGATCCCTCAGCAGTTGAATACTCAAGTTCCCTTCCGCAAGCTCTCTAAATCTTGCTGCTTCATGAGTCGCGTCAAGTTTCAGAACGGAAACGCTTTGGATCTCAGCATCGGTCGAGACTGCGACAGCAAGGACACCAGGGAGCGGATTAGTCGCGACCTTCATCGCGGCCGCGAGTCTTTCAGCAAGAATTGTTGTCACCGCTACAAGTCGCTCGTCCGTCGCCTGCAAGAGCGAATCGAAGAGCTCCTCAGTATTCGCACCCGACTGAAATCGGGACCGCTGGCCTTCAAGGTCCTGCGCTCGAGCTCGTAGGGTTGAGATGTGCCGCGCGATGTAATCAGCCTCATCGGTCCCGAGAACGGCCGGGACCTTCGGCAAGACGATGTCTGCTCGAGGGGCGACGAAAGCGAAGCAGACGCTCAAGGCCACCTGTCGCCCCGATCATGAAGCGCTTGGTTTGGCCGAGTTGGTCGCATTCCCGCAACTCCTCGTGTCCACTTGGTTTGAGCCGCAATCTTAAGTTCGTGCCGCGTCCTGCTTGGCGGCGGGACGCACGCAATACCGCTTCGCCTCATGCCGTTGCGCACCCGGCTCAATTGCCGCGAACGCTCCCACGCTCGTTGATAAGCCGTTCAGTCAATACACCGAGACAGCTACCAACCAAAACCACTAAGAGCGAAATCAGGCAGCCGCTAGACATCATGCGGCCCGCCTTTTGCTGACGCCCTGATCGCGACATCGGAATTCCCGTCGCTCGAGAGATACGTCGCTTGGCGCGAGTGACTCCGGTGAACCGCTTCCACGAAAAGCCCCCCTTGTTCACCGGCGTCCGCGTCTCTAGTTACTCGCAGCCGATGCCGTCGTTGTCGGCGTCGAGGTCATAGATGTCTTTGCTCGGCTTGTCGTGCACGATCCCGTACACGTATTTCGGCCCGTTGCCGCTGCCGCCGGCACAGTCGTAATCCGACGCCGGCTTCAGGCACGGATTCCAGTAACCAGGTGTGCATCTACGCCGCGCAGACGCGCTTTGTGCGCTCGCAAAGATGGGAGTCACACCTGCTGCCAACACGGCTCCCGCCACGATCAGTCTTCGAACCTTCATCCGACCCCTCCCCCGTAACTAGCCCCTTAACGAACTGAAGCAATTTCAGTACGGATCGGTCGCGTGAGGAATCGGGAGAATTACTTAAATCGGCTCGGTTCGCTCAAAAATGGCAAACGAGACAAGCTCACGGTGAATCGGCAGGGATTCGGCCCCCACTGCCCGAAATCTCCCCCAGCGGACACAGCCAATCGCGGGAGGGCAGATGCGCAAGCGGGCATGGATCGTCGGGGTAGCAATCGTCGGGCTGGTGGGCCTCATGGCCCCCGTGGCCCTTGGCTCCCCCGTCGCCGAAAACAAAAGTCAGTGGCAGACCTACGGGCGGGTGTTCTTGGACCCGGCCGAGTCCTATAACTACATCCAGTTCGGCGACAAGGGCCAGGGCGAGTTCTACAAGGGCTTCAGCCTGCTCCAGAAGCTCTACCCCCGCTACCTCGAGCTCACGACCGTCGCCAAAGAGCTCCACAACCCCAACGCAGTGAGCGTCGGAGCCGACGGCTTCCCCGCATGGGACCCTCGCGACACCGGCGACGGGCTCCCTCTCTACGTCGTGATCGTCACCGACCACAACGTCCCCGACAAGAACAAGCACTACATGGTCATGACCGCCGGCCACTCCGCCGAGCCGTGCGGGCGTGAGGGCGCGGCCCGCTTCCTGGAGAACCTTCTGATCTCCGCCACGACCACTCCCGACAAGACGTTCACCAACGGGTCGGGCACTTCGGGCAAGACCTTCTCCATGACGGCCGGCCAGATCCTGGCCAAGACCAAGCTCTACTTCATCCTTCCGTCGCCCGACGGTTGGTACAAGGGCGATGGCATGCCGAGCGGCGGCTTCAGCCAGTACAACGGGGCCGGCATCAACTCGAACCGCCTCGCGTACTCCGACGGCTGGGTGTTCCCACCCAATCACACGCTCTACCTGCGCGGCTACACGACGTTCAGCCAGCCCGAGGGCATCGGCATGACCGAGTACCTCGACCACGTCCGCAAGACCGAGTTGCACGGCAAGCCGTTCGCGATCGGCATGGACATGCACGGCCCCTATCCCGCGGGATTCATCCTGTTGCACGACGAGGGCCTCACGCCGTTCAAGCTCAACCGCATGCTCGACCTCGGCCTGCGCGTCAAGCAAGAGATGGAAGAGAACACTCCTTTATTCGGGCCGGCGCAGAACGCGAACGACGATGCGGGAGCCGGCTACTCGACGGTTGCAGATAACGCGCTCGACGCCGGGGTTGCCGCGATCCGCGACAACGCTCCCGACAACCGCAACATGGGAACGACCGACAACGACGCGTGGCGCACGCAGGCGCTCGGTCGCTGGGGGTTCGTCACTCACATCGTCGACTCGCTGGGTTACACCGTGATCGGGAGCTGGGGCGGCTACTTCGGTTCCAACTCCGGTCTGGGAGCGACGTCTTTGAGCTACGAGATCAACTGCCGCGCGCAGGGGCCGTGGCTCAACGCCGACGAGCAGAACTGGATCAACAACACGGGCAAGGCGCTCGAGGCCGGCGTGGTCACCGCGGCCGCATGGGACCAGATCCCGTCCGACAAAGTCCACATGAAGAAGAAGGTCGGTTTCTACGAGCCCGGCACCCGCGTCACGGACAAGGATGGGAACCCGAGCCCGCCTCCTCACGGATACCCGGGCAACCCGCTCGCCCACCAGCTGCATCAGACGCACTACAACGTCGAGAACACCGACTACTTCCGGGGCTTGAAGGACATCGTCGACAAGCCGCCGGTTCCCGTTGCGCCGAGCAAGGTGCCGAGCGCGCTCGGAAAACTCGACAGCTTCGTCGTCGACGACTCGACGGTTTCCGATACTGCCGACCTGAAGAAGTTCGTCGAGGGCGGGGGCGATCTGGTGCTCACTGACTCGGCTCTGCAGATGGTGCCGAAGATCGCATCGAAGATCTCCGACAAAGACGTGAAGAAGGGGTATGCGTACGTCGGGTATTCGGATCTCGACCGGTCGAACCCGCTGACGAAGGGCCTGCTCGCAACCGCGTGGCAGACCTACGCGCCGTCGCCGATCGGCTATCCGCTATTGATGTCGCGCGACAGCTACTGGGGCTCGGGCACCAACAGCCAGGATGCGTCGAACCGCTCGCCGACGACCAACAGCGCACCGATCTGGACGGTCGACCGCGACGCGTGGGAATCTGCCGGCGGCACCACGATCGGAACCGCCGATCCGCCCAAGGAGCGGCGCGCTCTGTCGGACGGCGAGAACCAGGCACTGAGCTTCCGCCAGGCGGACCAGGACAAGACTGAGATCGGCGTGTTGCCGGTCGGCAAAGGACGCATCGTCATCTTCGGCGCCCTCTTGCCGCAGCCGACCGAGAAGTTCCCGCACTGGTTCGGGCTCGACTCGAACGCGATCTCCGAGGCCGGCCAGACCATGCTCCTGAGGGTTCTTTCCGGGCAGTTCTAAGTAAGTGCATGGCCTTCGGCGCGTTGCAGTAGCGACGGTCGCGGCCCTCGTCGCACTCTCCGTAGCGGGGAGCGCGATGGGGGCCGGGGCGTCGTGCAACGCGACCGACGGCGCGTGGCTCCACATCTCTGCGCCGCACTTCTCGGTAGGCCCGCAGGCGCTGACCGGCTTCTTCACGAGCCCGGGCTTCGGAGCGCAGATCGCGGCGACCAACGGCGTTGCCGTAGCGGTGACGCACGACGATGGGTGTGGATGGAGCCAGTCGTTCGCGCTGCCCGCGTCGGCATCGACCTCCATGCCGTTCGACCGCAGCGATTCACGCATCGTTTCTGTTGATGGGAGTGGGAGCTCGGCGAGCACGATCGCACTCGGCGTCGATCAGGTGACGGGTGCACAGCACCGACCGCATGTCGTCGTATCCCACAACGGGGGCCGGAGCTGGAACGCGTCGGACACCGGTTTGCCGCCAGCCGGCGGGCTGCTCGGGGTACGCGTCGCGCCGAGCGATGCGAGCACGATGTACGCCGCGGTCGGCGGCCCGTCGGACGTAACTCTCCTTTATGCGTCGTCGGACGGCGGCGCGAGCTGGCAGGCGCGCTCGGGCCACGCCGGGCTTCTGAACGAAACGATCACCGGTTTCACCCTTGATCCGGGACGGCCCGAGCACGTGTGGGCATGGGGGCCACAAGGCCTCTACTACTCGGCCGATGGGGGCCGGACGTTCACGCCCGCATCGCAACTGGCGGGTCAGGCGATCGGTCCCGCCGACGTCTATCGCCGGCCCGGATTGCACGCGCGCATCGTTGCGTTCCGTCCACAGCTCGGCGACCTGATGCGCTCGGATGACGAGGGCCTTAGTTGGTATCGGGAGCCGGCTCCGGGATCGGGCACAGCGACTTCGGTCATCAGCGGCGGCGTATCGAACTCGGTCGTCGCCGCATCGGGCGGCGACCTGTACGCGTTCTTCCCGCCGATCTCGGACTGGATCGAGCTGCGCGCCCCAGCTAGAGGCATCACGCAAGTGAAGTTCGGCCATCTCGGGTTCTACGGGATGACGCGCTCGGAGATCGAGGTCTACACCGGGGCGTTAGACGCATCGGCCCTGCAGTCGAAGATCACGTCGTCACAGCTGACGACTCCTCTTATTGTGACGCCCGAGGTCCCGCAGAAAACCGAACCTCACCTCGGCCCCGACAAGCACGTCGTGAAGCTGAAGCCCGGCGCGTCGAAGACGATCCCCTACCGGCTCGCGATCCCGAAGCACACGCTCCCGCTCGACGTTTTGTTTTTGGTCGATACGTCGAACTCGATGAGCGACGTGATCTCGGGGCTCGCATCGTCGCTCGTCGACATCATCAATGGGCTCGAGGTCCGCAAGATCCGGCCGTGGGTCGGGCTCGCAGACTTCCGTACCTTTCCCAATCACCTCGCGCCGGCTCAGAACTCCGACGACATCGTTTATCGGCTGGATCGACAACTCGCCCCCGTCGGGCCCGACCTGCGCGATTCGATCGATCAACTGCGCGCCGATGGCGGCGGCACGTACGAAGCGCACCTCGAGGCACTGTGGGAGACCGTTCACGGCGACGCGATCGACGCGTATCCGCCGGGCCCGTCGGCACAAGATGTTGCACGCGGTCAGAACGCAGACTTCCGCCACAAAGCACTGAAAGTCATCGTGTTGGCGACCGACGAGAAGTTCTACGACTCGGACACTGCCAGCCCGCAGCAGTTGGGCATGGCGCCGCCGCCCGACGAGCCGAGCTATGCGGAGGTGTCCGAGACGCTGACGCGCAACAACGTCTACCAAGTCGGACTGTCGATCGCGAGCAAGCCGTATCCGGATCTGCAACGGATCGCGGCCGGCACGAACACGCTGGCTCCGCCGCAAGGCGTCGACTGCAACGGTGACGGAAAGACCGACATCGCGCCGCGCTCTCCCATGGTCTGTCAGATCCCACGGCTCAACCTCGCGGCCGGAGGCAACCTGGCCCCCGCATTGATCAACCTGCTCAACTCGGTGCCCCCGTTGACGAACATCAGCCTGAGCGCGACGTCGCCTCGTAACGTTGCTCACGTCTCGCCGGATTCGTATTCCAACGTCGTCGAGCAGCGCGTCGGCACTCTTTCCTTCGACGTCACTTACACCTGTCCCGACAACGCGGGCGGGAAGTCGTTCCCCGTTCGGCTCAAGGCGCGCGATCCGCAGCACGTGATCGAGACCTCGTCGGCAAAGCTCGTTTGCGTCGCGCCCAAGAATCCAACCGTCGCGGCGATGGAGGCCGCCATTCCGGCGGGCTTCCTTGCCGCGCCGCCGCTGCGTGCGCTCGCACCGGTGCCTCCCCCGCCTCCGCCACCGGCCATGCAGCCGCTCAACTCGGCCCAGGGTCAGACGTTGCCCGGCATCGCGATGCAAGAAGAAGAACAACCGCAGCTCGCGACGGCGACCAACAACTTCTTCGACTCCGACGCCGAACAGGAATACGCGATGTCCACATATCGGAAAAAGGACGACTTCGCCGTAAGCGCTTACCTCTTGTTAGGGGTCGGAGCGGCCGCGATCATGTTCGCATTCGGTATGATGAAGGTGGCGGTGAAGCACAGCACCGCTTGGGCACGTAACAGGTAGTCGCTACCGAATTGCTTGAGAGCAACCGGCCGTGCTCTCAAGGGCCGACCTACTAATCTCATGCGCATGGCCGATCTCAACAGCGTCTACCAAGCAACTAAATCCTCGATCGTCGAACTGGCGCGGGCGCACGAGAACGAGCTCGACCGTCCCGTTCCTGCCACCGCGGAATGGAGCGCGCGCGACGTCCTCGGTCATCTCGTCGGAAACGTCGAGGGTGTCCTCCGTGGTGACTTCCCGGCCGATTTCTTCACGTCTTTCGGAGAGGCCGGTGCCGTCGCGGGCTTGAACGAGTGGACCGCTCGACAGCTCCACAAGCACGAGCACATGTCGCTCAACGAGCTCATTACGACGTGGGACGAGATGACACCCGCACTGTTCTCGATGATGCGCGGCGACACGCCGTGGCCCGACGGAGTGTTCGACTATGCGGATCGTGCGATCACGATCGATCTGGGCGTGCACCAGCAAGATCTGTACGGCGCGTTCGGCATCAAGGCCGAACGCGATTCTGCCGTGGTCAAGGTTGGAACCTCCGCCTACGTAGCGATATTGAACATGCGTCTTCAATCAGACGGAGTCGGAGCGGTGGCGATCGAAGTCCCCGGTAAGCGGTGGGTTGCGGGCGGAGACGACCCTCAGGTCACATTACGAACGGATCGTTTCGAGCTGTTCCGCTCGATGGCGGGACGGCGCAGCCCCGAGC
>JALZGD010000116.1:4239-7483 GCA_030861205.1 Actinomycetota bacterium | reverse complement strand
ACGCCGGAGCTCTCGCTCCTAGTCCGCTATCGCGTCGTGGATCCGATCGACGAGGTCGGGTCGATCGCGGAGCGCGGGATCGTCTGCAAACGCATAGACGGCGGTAGCGAGAGCGCGCCGGATCTCCTCAGGCTCGAGTGACCGCGGGAGGCATTCAGCGAACGGAGCCCTGACTTCCTGCGGCAGGTCATCGAACCCCTTGCCGAAGCGCGCTGGGAGATCGTGTCGGATGCACGCAAGACTCATCGCGTTGTCTCGCAGCTCGTTCACGCAGAAGACGGCCTGCCATAGATCGCCGCGCTCGAGGCACACCCGTGCGTGACGAGCCCACAGCACCGACCAGCCCACAAGTTCCATGACGGCTGGGGGCGCCGGCGTCTTTTCCTCCCCCGCGCTCCCGAAGATCAGTCGGAAACGGGGACTTCCCGGCCGGAACTGCGAAGCCGGCGTAAACGAGACGTCCAGTTGGAGACATTCGCGCATCATGAAGACGCGGTAGATCGCGCCACCTGCGGCGAGATCGAAGAGGTGGGCTCCGTCGAGCTCGCGGGAGATCTCTTGTGTCCAATCCGCAAGAACATCGTCGAGGTCGACGTCGTCTGCAACTGCAAACGTGAGGTCGACGTCGGACCATTGATCGCCCCCGCCCAAAGCGAGCGACCCCACGACCGCAGCCGCGACAACACGCTCGTCGCGTTCGGCCATGGCCAGAACGTGTTCTGAAACCCGTTCGCGCTCTGCGACTGTGAACATCACGACATCTTTGCAGCGTTAGGGAGGCCGGCGCTAGACGTCCGCCAGAGATAGGTCAGACGACACCGTGCGGGCCGAGGCACAGGACGCGGTACGAGCGACCGATCACCGTTTGTGCGACGTTCCGGACCGGCACGCCGCCCGCGGTGCGGCCCATCTCAGAGCCCGCATGAGCGTGCCCGTGCAGCACCAGGTCGGCACCGCCCGCGTCGACTGCCTGCTCCAAGAGGTAGCTCCCGAGGAAGGGGAAGATGCCGAAGCTCTCGCCCACGAGCGTCTCTTCGATCGGCGAATAGTGCAGCAACGCGATCCGGCGATCCGCCGTCAATGAAGTCAACATCTCTTGGAGCCGCTCCGCCGCTTCGCGCGTGTGTCGGATGAACGCCTTCATCTCCGGTTCGCCGAATTCGCTTCCTGCCGAACCGTCGGGGAACCCCCCGCCAAAGCCCTTGATCCCCGCGACTCCAAGAGTGGTTCCCTGGATGTCCAGCACGGCCGTCTCCCCCTCGAGAACGGTCACGCCCGCCGCCTCCATCACATCACCGATCTTCTTTTCCTCGTCCGAATGAAAGTCGTGATTCCCCAAGATCGTGATCGCTGGGATCGAGAGCTCTTCCAATTCCCGCGCCAGCATCGCGGCCTCTTCGGCAAGGCCGTGCATCGTGAGGTCGCCTGCGATCAGCAGGACGTCGGCGTCTCGTTCCAGTTCGTCGAGTCGTCCCGCGAGTGCCGTGGGCGCTCCCGGACCGACGTGCAGATCTGCAACGGCCGCGACGCGGATCGTGCCGCTGTCGGAGGTCATCCTTCGTACGCCACTTTGAAGATGTTTCTGATCACAGACGTGGGGATCGGCAAATCATTGGATTGAGCGAAAACGAGCAAGCTCAGGACGCGCCGGGGGCCGCGAGACGATCGCTGCACCAAGTAGTCCCAGTCGATATCCGTCTTCGAAAGCACACCGAGCGCGTTGTACCAATACTCGGGAGTGTCTTCCTTGAAGCTGATCGCCTGACTTACGAGGAAGTCTTCCGGTGACATCAGCTTCAACTGAACGCCGATGACCTCTTCGGCCCTCACGTGCTCCGCCATCGCTTCGTCGAGGTACAGGGATTTCTCCATCTCGAAGATCAGGTCGACCGTTATTCGGCCCTTCTTGGCTTTGTAAAGCCATTGCGGATCTTCGACCTCGCACTTGTAATCGGCCTTCTCAAACGCCTTGAGCGTTCGCTGGGCGTCCTGCGGTCGCACGACGATGTCGATGTCGCCCAGAGCGGTCGGTCGGCCCCAAGTTATGCAGGCAAGACTCCCCGCGACGGCATACGGGACGCCTTCATCGTCGACTATGCCGATCGCCTCAGCCAGCGTTTCCTTCAAACGCTCGAACTGAGCGGGCGACAACTCCTCGGTCTGCGAGATCTCTTCCACGTGATCGACCACGGGCGACTAGTACCCGCGCAGAGACCCGCCTACTCCTCGCGAACCGCAACAGGGCGAGGCGACCAACAAGGCCTCGTAGACCTCGTTATGCGTGACGTTCCTCCACGGCCTCGAGACCCTCGCGGTACGCATCCACCGCCTCTTCGGTGCGACCTGCCGATATGAGCACGTCCCCGAGGACCTTCAGCGTCGATGCGACCTCTGTCACGCAATTCGATTGTCTGTAGAGCTGCACCGCCCGCCGCAAGGACGATTCTGCCTCGGGAGAGCCGAGCGCGATGAGAGCAAGGCCTCTTTCCCGCGCATTCAGCGCTTGCTCGTTCAGATCGTCGGACGTGATGAGTCGCTCGGCTTGCGACAACAACTCAACAGAATCCTCGGCTTTCCCGGCGAGACGTTGGACGCGCGCGAGCTCATTCAGCGCCTTCGCATGCAATAAGGGGTTGGCGCGCTTTTCAAGCGCTCCGACCGCGGTCTGCAGGGCGACTCGTGCCTCGTCGAGCTCGCCTTTTTCGGTCAGCACGATCCCGCGATTGATCCGCGCCGCTGCAACTTCGCTACTCCAGCCGAGCCTCGAATAGAGCTCTTCCCCGCGGATCAAAGACCGCAACGCGTCGGTTTTGCGATCCTGCTGCAAGAACGCTCGAGCGATGCTCAGATAAGCGCATGCGAGCTCTTCGGCATTGGCCGAATCGTCCGACAACCGCTCTGCCTCGGCGGCGGCCTCCATCGCCTTCTCTGTAAGGTCGATCTCGTAGTAGGCGCCCACCAACGACGAATACAACCGCATCAGAGCCGCGGGATCCGAAAGACCTTCGCTGTTGATCTGCAGCAGCAAAGTTTCGAGGGCGTATACGCCGTAGCGTCCATCACCGAGTCGTTGCATCGTTCTGGATATCCCGCAGACAGCACCGACGCGCGCCGCTGCAGGCTCATCGTGCAACAGCTCCTCGGCAGCCCGGAAACGATCGAGCGCGCCTTGCACCCTCCCGTCGTTCTCTAGCGCGGCCCCCAAGGCTTCGTGAACTCGTGCCTCTAGAACCTTTGCCTTCTG
>JALZGD010000116.1:0-4229 GCA_030861205.1 Actinomycetota bacterium | reverse complement strand
CCGGTCGATCGCCTCTGCGCGATCGCCCCCGTAGAGCAGCGCTTTTGCCTCTTGGATCTCGAGATCGAGCTCGAGTTCGAGATCGGGCCGGCGCGCCCTCATGAGGTCTTCTTCGGTGACGGCGAGCGTGTCGGCGAAGTGCCGCAAAGCCGATCGCGAGGGCGACCTCTTGCCGGATTCGATCAGGCTCACGTAGGCCGACGTGAAACGGGTGCCGGCCAGCTGTGCTTGGCTGAGACCCTTCCGTCGGCGAAGTGCCTTGATGTTTCGCCCTACGTCACGGTCGCTCGCCCTGGCAGCCACGGCCGGGAAATGTAAAGGGTGGGGCCTGCCGAACTGCTTACAAAGTCATAACTTGAGTAAGGCGAAGGTTTACCGAAGCGCTTGCACGGACGACAGCCCTCGGCGATAAACGTTCACCGCTTCTTCATGGCGACCCGTGGAAGCGAAATGGTCTCCGAGCAGCCTTGCCGTCTTAGCGGCCTCTTCGTGATCGCCTGTTTCGCAGAACACATCCAAGGCTTCCGTCCATAACCGCTCCGCCTTACCGGAATCGCCGAGCGCGTGAGCGCAGATCCCCGCCTCGCGCTTTGCTTCGGCGCCGGCTCCCACAACGGACTCCCCGGCAGCATCGATCGCTTCCTGCGCGACATTGGATGCGCGCTCGAGGTCGCCTTTCAGGCGCGAGATCAGCGCGAGCTGAGTGAGCGCTCTGACCCTGTCCGCTTGTCCGACCGCCGACCCTTCTAGCGCTTCAACCAAGATCGTTTGGGCCCCGTCGAGATCGCCCTCTTCAGTCATAGCCAGCGCTCTTGCGAGGCTGACCTTCGTCGCTTCGGCGTACCAGCCGAGGTGGCTGTAGATATCCGCGGCCAGCGCCAGCGAGACCAATGCCTCTCGGGGCTCCCCCTGCAAGAGCATCAACTGCGCGCGGTTCACGTACAGGCACGCCCGCGGCTCTGGATCGGGGATCGTAGGGGCGATCTTCCAACCTTCGGTGGCCGCGCGCTTGGCTCGCTCGATCATGCCCGACTCGAAGTAGACGGGGATGAGCGCGGAGTACACCTCCACGAATGCCGAGGGATCCGCCTCGTCACGAGCCTGCAGTTCGAGAAGGTGAGACTCGAGCAAGTGGATCGCCTCGAGCGTGTCGCCCATTTGGAACAGGCAACGCGCTTGTCCGGCTATCGCGCTTGTAACCCACGACGCGTGGTTCGCCGGGCTGTACTCCAGCGCTCTGGAATATGCGCCCAGGGCGTCGGGGATCCTTCCGCTGCGATAGAGCGCCAGCGCGACCCCCAGCTCTGCGTCGACGAGGGCTCTGGTGTGATCGAGCTCTTTCGCTCGGTCCCGTAGAGCGAACAGCGTCTTCGTGGATCCCTTGACCGCACCTCCGCGAAGTTCGGCGATCGCCTTCTGGATCTCGATCTCTAGCAGGATGTCCTCGTTCGGGTCCCGGCCGGAGATGAGGTAGTCCACGTCGATCCCCAGGCGATCGGCGATGTGCTCCAGCACCTCACGGGACGGATTCCGCTTGCCGTTCTCGATCTGAGAGATGTAAGCGGCCGTGTAGTTGGGCTCCGCAAGGACCTCCTGCGAGAGCCCGCGCTCGAGGCGCAAGGTGCGTATCCGGTCGCCCAGCGGCTCCGTTTTTACGGCCATTTCCGAATCGTAACAAGCAGCCAAGCTAGTCTAAGCTCGGTATTAACAATTGTTATGCCCGATTTAAGGAGGTTCAGTGCTCCGCAGAGTCGCGTTCGCCCTAGTTGCAGTTGCCCTGCTCGTCGGTCCCATGACGGCCTCGGCTACCGCGCACGTATGCCTGCTCAAGCCCTATTGGTGTTGAGCACGTCTCACCGCTGAGCACTCTCGGCGGATATCGCTAAACAAGGGGGGTCGTGCCAGAACGGCGCCCTCGGGCCGGCGCCCGAGGGCCCGTCTGGTCGTCTCTTACTCGGCGTTCCGAACTCGAGGTGCACTTCTAGACGGGCAATCGTGCCGTCGCGCACGTGCATCTCGTCGTTGCCTTGCATCGGTCGGTCCCATTCTTTGGAGCTACAGGTCCACCGCGACGTGACGATCCCTTTCTCGACCTGGACTTCGTCGAGGGTAACCGTCATGTCTGAGGGACGCATCTTCATTGACATCTCGAAGTATTGACGTACCGCGTCCGGACCAACGACTTCGTTTGGCTGACCGGTTGTGAACGGCTCGACGTACACGCCGTCCGGTGCGAAGAGTTCGGCGATCGCATCCGGTGAGCCCTCGTTCATCGCCGAGATATAGCTTCGGTACAAAGAAGGATCTACCTCGTTCCCCATCGCTAGCACCTCCAGTAGGTTGAATGGATGCCGAGACTCGATCGCGCTGCGTTGAACGCATTGAAGTCCGTGATCGATAACGCCGACGACCGAGCAGCTGCCATCCCGCGCCGAGCACTCGTCGAGCTCGCCGGTGCCGTCCCGGATGGAACGCGCGTCGGGCTCGACCTAGAAGCGCAGTGCACGCTTGGCGTCCCAGTTGTAGTCGTGTCCGAGCCACCGCATGTCGACCTTGCCACCTTCGGGCTCACACCCCGCGAGCTGCAAGTCGCGCGGCTGATCGCAGAAGGATTAAGCAACAAGGAGATCGCGCGACGGTTGATGATCTCGCTCGGCACTGCAAAGGACCACGTCCACAACGTTCTGGTGAAGACCGGCGCCTCGAATCGCACTGCGGTCGTTGCTCGCATGCGAACAGGATGAGCATGACCTAACCATTAGTCCATCCATCTTTCGATGGATTCACTCGCGGTTCCCGCTTGCCAAGCACAGGCGCGGCGTTGAGGTGGCTTCACTTCTGTCGACTTTGAAAAACTCGTGGGAGTGCTGTTGGATCTCTCGCTCGCTTACGCACTCTTCCATTGGCATCCAACGAGTTCTTCACGTTCTGAAACCTCGCGAGGTCGATTCGGACTGTGCCTGAGCCTCACTGGACCGACTCCACGCGTGGGCTTTCGGTCGGATCTCTTGAACGTCGAACGGGCGTCGCCTCGATCAATGTAAAAAAAGCTCCCGTCACCAGGAGCTTTGTGAAGTGGGGCGTACTGGGATTGAACCAGTGACCTCTTGCGTGTCGAGCAAGCGCTCTCCCGCTGAGCTAACGCCCCAGTGCAGCGAGGGAAAGAGTGTACCGAACGCGACTCGCGCGGCCCGAACCGAGATCGCCGATAGTGCCCTCATCCGATCGACTCTCATAGTGTCTCCAGAGCGCTGGCCGGGTATCCAATCGGCATCCCGGCGCTATGCGCCGCCGCATGTACGAGATGAATGGAGCGCGGGTGGGAGCGCACGAAGCGATAGAGACAACGACGATCACGGCGGGTGAACTGACATGGGACGTCGGAACTTCCGGACCGTGGGACGGTCGGCCTTTGCTACTCCTGCACGGGTTCCCTGAGTATTGGCGCACGTGGGCCACGGTCATGCCTGCGCTCGCGTCCCAGGGTTTCCGCGTGCACGCCGCGGCGCTGCCCGGATACGGCCGCACATCGCCACCCGATGCCTACGACATAGACACCGTCGCGTCGCATATCGCCGACTTGTGTGACGAGATAAGCGGAGGAGGACGGTGCGACATCGTCGGCCACGATTGGGGCGGGATCCTCGCGGCGGCCGTGGCCTCCCTTCATGCCGGCGGCGTCCGTTCGGTCACGCTCGCGTGTTGCGCTCATCCCGCGGTCGTGGCGGCCGGGCGACGCGATCCGCGTCAGGTGCTCCGCTCTTTGTACATCGGGATGTTCCAGATCCCCGGGATCGAGCACCTGCTCGCCCGGCCCGCATTGCTCGAGAGGTTGTCGCCGGGCACATCTGAGATCGAAACGGCTGAAGAGATGACCCGCGCACTCGCGTATTACCGCGCGAACTTGCGGCCGTGGGCGCTTCGGCGATCCGCCGCCGGAGCGATCGAAGTTCCCGGCCTCGTCGTACATGCCCGGGGAGACGTGGCGATCACAGAGACGATCATGCGAGCCACGGCCGACCACGTACGCGATCTGCGCGGTTTCGAGGTCCTCGACTGCGGCCACTTCATCCACCGCGAGTGTCCTGATCAGCTGCTCGCGGTGCTTCTGCCGTTCCTGCGGGAAGTCGAGTAGCGAGGCGGCGAGCGGAATCGAACCGCTGTGCAGGGATTTGCAGTCCCTTGCCTAAGCCACTCGGCCACGCCGCCCGGTCCTGCCGGGGCAGGAT
>JALZGD010000313.1 GCA_030861205.1 Actinomycetota bacterium | reverse complement strand
GGACAAACCCGCAGGTCAGGGGTGGAACGCGACGGCGGCGCGATAGCGTGTCGTGAGGTCCATCCCACATTCATCCCACAGTCGCGGCACCAGGGACGTCCTGCACACGACTAACATCGTGTGAGGACGTGACACGGAGGAGTTCCGCGTCAGCACGGTGGGAGTTCTAGAGGTCAATGGCTGATCCCGAACAGCGAGTAGGCCCGTGGCGACTTCTGCGTCGTCTGGGCAGTGGCGGCAACGCCAGTGTGTGGGAAGCAACGCGGACGGACGCACCCGGTGAGCCCTCGCTGGCCTTGAAGATCATCAACACCAAGAAGGTCGAACGTGAGCCATACCAGCGTTTTGTCCGTGAGATCACGTTCCTTCGTGAGCATCAAGATGTTCCGGGAATCCTGTCTCTCCTTGAAGCGCACCTACCTGCGAGCCCGAGTCGCGCCGATCAGCCGTGGCTTGCAATGCCCATCGCCACCCCGATCGCACAGGCGCTTGCCGAGAAGCCGCTCGGCGATGTCGTAGCAGCGGTGGCAGAAATAGCAGATACGCTCGCACGACTAGAGTCAGAGTTTGGGATCGCCCACCGGGACATCAAGCCCGGGAATCTGTACGAGCTCGACGGTTCAATCCTCATCGGGGACTTCGGCCTCGTCGCGCTTCCAGACTCGGAGTCGCTCAACGTCGAGGGGCGCCCACTCGGGCCCGCGCACTACACGGCATATGAGATGATCCTGGATCCTGGCAGCGCAGACCCACACAAAGCGGACGTCTACTCGCTCGGTAAGACGTTGTGGGTGTTGGCGACGGGACTGGCTTTCCCTCCCGAGGGTCATCAGCCGGTCGGCACGCGCGGCTTCCAGATCGGTGACTTCCGGCCACACCCGCGCGCGGATGTGTTGGACCACGAGATCGACATCATGACACGCCTCCATCCGGAGGAGCGGCCGACTAAGGCCCAGGTCGCGAGGGATTTACGTGCATGGGCTGATCTCGCGAATGAGGCCGGGGATGTGTTCGACGTGTCGGCCGCGCGTTCACGTCTTCGCGCAAAACTTGAGAAGGAGATTACTGCGTCGGATATTCGTGATCAGCAGAAGGAGTTCGCGTATGCCGCCGTGCGCCGGCTCCAAGACTTGACTGCTCCTCTCAACGACGCGCTCAAACAATTGCATCCACGGACACGGATCGATCTTGCCGATGACAAGTTGACGGCGAACACCCTAAGAAGTCACGCGGGACTCGGCTGGGGTCATGAAATCTTGTTCAGGTGGCACCGGTGCAGCCTTGTCGCGCCGTTCGATCGCACAGTGTCCGTGTCGCTTCGAATGGGTAGGTCACTAGAACTCAGGGACGACGGCGTCCTGCTGCTCCATCTCATGGTGGATGTCGGGCTCGAAGGTGTAATGTCAACGTTCTTTCATTGGCAGTCTGACGAACACTCGGCTCCAGCGGGAAGCATCGAGGCCGAGAAGATGCTTGAGCTGGGCGTTGCGGAACTCTCAGACGCGCTACGACAAGGTATCGATGTGTTCGTTGAGAACGTTCCTGACGACGCCAAGTAGGCTAGGCGGCGGGCGTCCCACACACAAGGCACCGTACGGGCCCCGCCCAGTCATCAAGTACCTTCACAGGCTCGGAAGGGTGACACGTAAAGTCGACGCGTCGCATGTCGTCGACTTCCGTTAGCGGGTCGAGTTCGTCCGGCGGCCGATAATCTACGCTCATTTCGAACATGCCCCCTGAGCGGCGTCCCACCCCTCGCATGGTCTTGTCAAGATCGCGCATAAGGGGCCCCATCACCTCGCGGGCGACCATGTTCTGCGCCATGTCGGCTTGGGCACTCGTGAGCCAAGCGTTGGGTGGTGCCTCGACGCCGCAGTACGGGCAGAAGTAGCCACGGTCCTCATCCGGTTCCTCGGACGCGCCATCTGTGCCACTAGTGTCGAGCCACTTGAACTCGCGTTCACATGTCGGGCACTCCCGCCGCAGGAATCCGTCGGAGTCCAACGGAACCGACATCGAGAGTTCGAATTCATCCTCGGTCATCGAGCCTCCATCGCGAATGCTGCTTGCGCGGCGGTGCGCACCACGTGCGACGCTGCGCCAGTGTCAATCATCCAGCATGCATTCGTCCCACGTCCATCGTCGGTGTCGGAGATGGTGTTCGACCCGCTCGTTCACGGCGTCATCGGGGTGGTACCACCGCCCAATCGCGACAACGGCCACTGGTCCTGAGCCGGCGGCCTTCAACGCAGCAGCGGCGCCATGGGCGTGCGCGCCGCTCGTCCAGGTGTCATCGATGAGAAGCACCGGTTCGCCCGCCAGCGTTGAGACTGACCGGAAGCGATGAGCGCTGAACTCGCGCTGTCCCAGGGTTCGCTCGCTCGCGGCCAGTAAGTCGCGGTATCGCTCTCCTGATCCCACGACGACTCCGGTCACTAGCCGTACAAGCGGGTGATCACCAACGCGTCCGCTGCTACTCGTCGGTACCGTCGT
>JALZGD010000115.1 GCA_030861205.1 Actinomycetota bacterium | reverse complement strand
TCGGATAACCGCCGAATGCCGACGTCGCCGTACCGCTCGGGCCGCTGGTCACGAGCTCGAGACCTTGCTGGATCACGCCGAGCTCGGCGGAATCGAGACCGAGATGGTTGACGATGTGCGGTTCGAATTCCTTCACGTTGTGCTCCACGCCAGCTTCGTCCGGCCGCGCGAGCGCCCACGTGATGCGAGGTTGCATGACGCTGCCACCGTTCGCAATGGCGGCGTACGCGACGGCCATCTGCAGTGGGTCGACCAGCAGGTCGCCCTGGCCGATGGCCATGTTGACGTCGTATCCAGGTTGCCATCCGTCGGCGCACGTCGGGTATTGCGTGTTCTTTGTAGCAAGGTAAGAGTCGTGACACCAGCGCTGGTCGGGCACCAAGCCGTTGGTCTCGCCCGGGATGTCTATGCCCGTCGTCTGACCCAAGCCGGAAAGGCGGGCGAACTGCTGAAACTTCTCGCTACCAGAAGGAAGATATTTGAGAGTCTTCGTTGCGCCCCACTCCGATGTCACTACGCGCTGGCCGGGGGGTTTGACACCCTCATATCCACTTACTCCATAGCGTGTCTGCATGTCCCAGCCCAACTGGTAATAGAAAGTGTCACAGGACACTTCGAGTGACTCCGGGAACCCCATGCTGCCGAGATCAGCGGTGGTGTAGTCGTGGTACTCGACGCTTCCGGGCCCGCCTTCCGGCGGAAGGGTGAGTGACGGCGGGCAACCGAGCACGGTGTATGGGTTCGCGACGCCGGTCCACATCGCGGCCCCCGCGGTTATCGGCTTCATCGTCGAGCCCGGGTTCTTCTGTGCCTGCGTGGGTCTGAAGAACAGCGCGTCGTCGTCTGGGTTGTCCGGCGTCGCGGCTCCGAGAGCCTTGTACTCCTTCTCGGTGAGCCCGTTAGAAAAAACGTTGGGGTTGTACGTCGGATAACTGGCCATCGCTTTGACCGCGCCCGTGTTCGGATCCATCACGACGACCCCGCCACCGGGAGCTGCAAATCCGGAACCGTGCGCTGCCGCAAGACCTGTCGCGAGTGCTTGCTGCGATAAGCGCTGGATACGCGTATCGATCGACGTCACAACGTCTAGCCCCGGCTTCTCAGCACTCACCTCACGAGAGCCGACCACGTCTCCGATCGAGTTGACGATCACCTTGCGAACGCTCGGAGTGCCACGGAGGTAACGGTCGTAGCTGTATTCGACGCCTGCCTTGCCCACGATGTCACCGGCTTGATAGGGCGGCTCGATCCCTTTGAAGTGTGACGACTTCAAGTCGTCGGCTGAGATCTGTCCCGTGTACCCGAGGATGGGAGCCGCGATATCGCCCTGCGGATACTTGCGGATGGGCACCCGGTCGTATCCGACTCCCGGGAACAATTGCTGATGCTCTTCGATGTACAGGATGTCGTTGTTGTGCACGTCGTTCACAACCGGGATCGGCTTGTACGGAGACACGGTCACGTCGTTCAGTCGCGCTTTCAGGTCTCTGATGCTGACGTCGAGCAACGACGACAACCGCGCTAAGACCTTTCTTTTCACGCGCGGGCGGTCGAGCAAGCTGTGATCGATCGTGATGCTCTTCGACTCGCGGTTCGCTACCAGAACTTTCCCGTTGTCGTCGACGATCCGTCCACGAGTCCGCTCCGAGTACACCTTTCGGACCCGGTTCTCGGCAGCTAGGTGGCGATACTGATCAGACGCGAGCACCTGGAGGAACCACAGTCGCGAGAACAGCGACACGAAACCAACGACGATCAGGATGCCGAGCAATGCCAGACGCACGTTCGTCCGGTCGATACCCGTGCTCACTTCGCGCGGCGAGCTCATCCTCGGAACACTCGCTCTGGCCGAAACTTGTCCGCGATCTTTTTGAGGAGCGGAAACGTCAAGGGAGTGAGCAATGTGTTGTAGAGAACGACGAGGCCCGCGAGCTTCGCCGTTACCTCGATGCTCACCCACGGCTGTCCGAGGATGATCGACAGACCCGCGTAGCTGAACTCGGCCGCTGCCGTTGCGAGCGCTACGGAGGTAACAGGAAGCCACACCGACTCGGTCGGCGCGTACTGGGCTAGAGCTCCGACGGCGTACCCGATCAGCGTGTAGACCAACGCGTGGAGACCAACGACGGACTGAGGGATCAGCAGATCCAGTAAGAGCCCCCCACAAAAGCCGATCACCACCCCGACCCGTTCACCGTCGAGGTAGGCGAACGCCACGATCACTACGAGCGTGAGCTGCGGGATCACGCCGAGAACTGTGAGACGAGCAAGCAGGGTGGACTGCAAGGCGAGGGCAACGAGCACCGTGGTCCCGATGGCGAAGACCCGGCTGATCCCGAGGGTCCCGGGAAGACCACTGCCCCTCCGGCGCAAGACCGCCACCATGCTCACTTGCCCTTGCCCGAGGGGTGGAGCTTCGAGCCGGTGCCGAGGAGGACTTCGACGTAGTCGAGGTTGCTGAAATCGACATACGGCTGAACGTCTATCGCCTGTTCGGCAGACCGAGCGTCGCCACCCGCCCTGGTCACGACGCCGATAGGGATGTTCGGCGGGTAGATACCGCCGTTGTAGTTGCTCGTGACGACCTTGTCGCCCACGTTGACCGACGCGCTGCTCGGGATGAATTGCAAGGACAAGGCCTGTCCTCCGCCGTTTCCTTTCAACAACCCTGTGAAGCCCGTTGACTGGAGTCGGGCGGCCGCGCCTCCCTGCGGATCGACGATCATCAGCACGGTCGATTGATGAGCTTCGACGTGGACCGTCTTCCCAACGAGTCCCTCGACGTCGATCACCGCCATGTTCGGCTTGATGCCGTCGGCAGTTCCCTTGTCGATGTAAACGGCCCACTTGTAGTTAGTCGGAACCGTTCCGATCACCTCAGCAGCAACGTGGTCCATCTTGAACCACGGAGCGCTGAGACCCGCAAGCTCGCGCAGATGCTCGTTCTCGGCTTCGAGGGCTTGCGCTCGATCTATCTCCGAGTTGAGCGCGCCGACCTGCTCACGCAGCTTCGCATTGTCGGACCTGAGATTTCCGAGTTGACCGATCGATGCGAAGAAGTTGCCGACCGGGCGGAACACGGTTGTCAGCCCTCGCTGGATCGGCGTGATGACGGCCGACGAGACATCCTTGGCCCGTTCCAGTGCCCCGCCGCCGTTCGACTGTCTGAAATCAATCGTGATGACGACTATGGACAGGACGAGAAAGACGACCAGCAGGAGTCGTCCTCGCCCAGTTCGGCGGTACATCAAATTGAAACCTCTATCCGTCGCGAAAACTTGGGGGGGCCAGGAGCGCATCGCTCGAGGCCGCCCTGCCTTCAGCCATGGTAGCGGGCAGTTCGTGAAAAACCCTGACGGCAGGCTGACCTGCGCCTATCGCGGTCCTCCCGTCGTGGCGAGACGGGCGGCGTGTGCGGAGCGGCTAGCTAATGCCGCGTCGAGGAGATGAGCACGCGCTTGAGCGCCTCGAACTCCTCGAGGCATTTCCCGGAGCCGACCGCCACCGCGAAGAGTGGGTCTTCCGCGATGTGGATGGCCATCCCGGTCTCGTGCTTGAGCCGTTCGTCGAGGCCCTTCAGCAAGGACCCGCCGCCCGCCAGAACGATGCCCTTGTCCATGATGTCCGACGCAAGCTCCGGCGGCGTCTTGTCGAGCGTGTTCTTAACGGCGTCGACGATCGCATTGACCGGCTCTTCGATCGCTCGGCGGATCTCTTCGGCAGCAACGACGATCGTTTTCGGCAGGCCACTGACGAGATCACGACCGCGGATCTCGGCCTGTTGCTCCTCCGGCATCGGGAACGCCGACGCGATCGCCATCTTGATCTCTTCCGCGGTGCGCTCGCCCAACATGAGCGAGTACTCCTTCTTTATGTACGTAATGATCGCTTCGTCGAGCTCGTCACCGCCGATGCGGATCGATTGGCTCGTGACGATCCCGCCCAACGACACGACTGCAACTTCAGTTGTGCCGCCACCGATGTCGACGACCATGTTGCCGGTTGGTTCGTGAACCGGAAGACCGGCACCGATCGCGGCAGCCATCGGCTCTTCGATGATGAACGCGCTGCGCGCGCCGGCTGAGATCGTCGCCTCTTCTACCGCTCGCTGCTCGACGCCGGTGATACCCGACGGCACGCACACAACGACGCGCGGCTTCGCGAGGAACGACCTGCGGTGAACCTTCTGGATGAAATACCGAAGCATCTTTTCGGTCACGTCGAAGTCGGCGATGACGCCATCCTTCAGCGGCCGGATCGCCACGATGTGAGCAGGCGTCCGACCGATCATGCGCTTGGCTTCGGCCCCCACGGCGAGGATCGCGCCGGTCTTCGTGTTGATGGCGACGACCGACGGCTCGTTCAGCACGATGCCCCGGCCGCGCACGTACACGAGCGTGTTTGCGGTACCGAGGTCGACTGCCATGTCGCGGCCAATGACTTGGAAAACCGAATCCATGGTTACTCCTGTAAACGGGGTGGCTACTGTTTTTAAATGGACGAAAGCTCAGGGTAACAAAGAGCGCGTCGGCCCGGAAGAGCGATTGTGGCTACACAAGAGTTCGCCGGTTATCCAGGAGGACCTACCCAAAGAACAGGTTGATCTCTCGCTCGGCGGACTCCGGCGAGTCCGAGCCGTGAACGATGTTCTCGGTGATGACCGATGCGAAATCGCCACGGATCGAGCCGGGGATCGCATCGAGTGGATTGGTCGCTCCCATTATCTGGCGCATGCCGAGGACGGCATCGGCGCCCTCGACGACCATCGCCATCACCGGGCCCGAAGTGATGAAAGAGACAAGCTCGTCGAAGAAGGGTTTCTCGACGTGCTCGGCATAGTGCTTCTTGGCCAGCGTCTCATCGATCGTGAATAGCTTCGCTTCACGAAGCTCGTACCCCTTAGCCTCGATGCGCGAGATGACCTCGCCGACGAGCCTTCTACGAACACCGTCGGGCTTGACCATGATGAAAGTGCGCTGAGTGTTGGCCACCGATCAACCTCCTGATCGAAACGTTGCAGTCACTTGTTCGACACGCGGATGCGGCCGAGCAGCATAGGTGGACATCATTCTTCGGCCGGGCCGAAAAGGAAGTCGCGTGCCTCACCGACGACGTAGTGCGACCCTGTGACGACAACCAGATCGTTGGGCCGCGCTTCTTCGATCGCCTGCTTTACGGCGTCGGCGACCTCATCGCTGACCCGAGTTTCAAGGCCGACGCGTTCGGCGGTCTCCGTCAATTCTCGGATCGGTACCGACCTGACGCTCTTGGGCTGCGTGAGTATTAGGGAGCAGGGCACTCGCGCGAGCTCCGTCAGCATCCCGAGATGATCTTTGTCGCCGAGGATGCCGACCACGAAGATCACGCGCTCGAACGAAAAAGTGTCGACTAAGCCCGAAACGAGTGCAGAGACACCGTCGGGATTGTGCGCGACGTCCATCACTACAACGGGAGCGCCATCCGAGCTCGGAGATATCGTCTCGAGTCGGCCCGGAACGACGACCTGGGCGAACCCCTCGTTGGCGACCTCGTCACTGAGGGGCTCATGCAAGAAACGGTTCGTCGCCTCTAACGCGATCGCTGCGTTGACTCCCTGATGCCTGCCGTGAAGTGGCACGAACAACCCCTGGTAAGGCCGAGACGACGTATCGAGCGATAGATAGCGTCCCCCGAACGCGACCCGGTTGTCGCTGATGTCGAAATCTCGTCCGAGGACGGTCAACGAGGCATCGACGGCGGCGACTTGGTCCTCGATGACCGCAAGAACACTTGGCGAGCGTTCCCCCGTCACCGCCAAACAGACCGGTGTGATCAAGTCCCACGTTCGTGACGCACGCAACACGCCCGGGCACGACGTTCGTCGCGTCCCACGAGCCTCCTAAGCCGACCTCAACGACCATCGCGTCGACGGGAGCGTCGGCGGCCCACAGAAAGAACATCGCCGTCAGCGCTTCGAAGTAGCTGAGTCGCGAGCCAACCTGCTGCTCGACCACCTCGATGTACGGCTTGATGTGATCGAAGACGTCGCCGAAGGTGTCTTTGTCGATCGGCTCACCATTCAGCGAGATGCGTTCCCGCATCGTCTGCAGATGCGGCGACGTGTATGTCCCGACCCTCAAACCCGTCGCAACGAGCAGCGATGCAGCCAACCGGGCGGTTGACGTCTTGCCGTTGGTCCCCGTTATATGGATCGCGGGCGCCTCGCGCTCGGGATGGTTCATCAGATCGCAGATCGCTTCGATGCGTTCCATCGAGGGACGCATCGACTTCATCGCGTCGATGCCGAGACTCTCCAGGTACGCATGCGCCTCTTCGTATCCCATCAGGTACGCCAGCCCTCCTAGTTTTCGGGGTCGCCGAGAACGACTTGGACGTCCAACGCCGACGATGGGTTCGCGACGAGCTCGTAGTTGCGGATGTGGGCCGTGGCAACCACATCGTCCATCACCGATTCCAAAAGCTCTAACCGCTTCTCGTCCCCCGAAAGCGTCAGCTTCTCGACCGGAACTTTGAGCGACACCTTTGCCTCGGATTTGACCTTGCGGATGATCGTCATGACCTCGACGGCAGCATCGAAACACCCATCGTCGAAGCCATCTCCGAACTCTTCCGCAGTGGGCCACCTAGACGTGTGGATCGAGCCCGCGTCGGGGTGGATCGAATGCCACACTTCCTCGGTGACGTACGGGAGGAACGGCGCCAACATCTTCAGGACCGCGTCCAGCGCGCGGCTCAGCGTAGAGATCGCAGATGCATCCCCCGCATACGCTCGGCTCTTAGCGAGCTCGAGATAGTTGTCGCAGAAGTCCGACCAGAACCATGATTCGGTCGCTTCGAGGGCCCCGGTGTGCTCCCAAGCTTCCCATCGAGTTGTAACGGCTTCGATGTTGTCCCGTAGTCGGCCGATCAGAGCCGCGTCGAGTGGTTTCGACGGTCGGCCTTCGACTGCTCCGAACCCCGACACGAAGCGCGCCGCATTGCGGATCTTCGTGATCAGCCTCTTGCCCTCACGATAGACGTTGTGGTCGACCGCGGGATCCACGCCGAGGCGGGCGGAGCCGGCCCAGTAGCGAACGGCATCGGACCCATACTCGTCGAGCACGTCGGTCGGGACGACGACATTGCCCTTGGACTTCGACATCTTCTTCCGGTCGGGATCGAGAACGAAGCCGGAGATCGCGGCGTGATACCAGGGCACCGATCCATCTTCCAGAAACGAGCGCGTGATCGTCGTGAACGCCCACGTCCGGATGATCTCGTGCGCTTGGGGGCGAAGGTCGTTCGGGTACAGGTTGCGGAACGTCGCCTCGTCATCGGGCCACCCCGTAGGGATCACCGGCGTCAAAGAGGACGTGGCCCACGTATCGAAAACATCGGGATCCCCGACGAAGCCGCCCGGTTGCCCGCGCTGTGACTCGTCGAATCCCGGCGGCGCCTCCTCGGAAGGGTCGACCGGCAGATCTTCTTTGCGCGGAAGCAGCAGTCTGTCGTAATC
>JALZGD010000012.1:14229-18436 GCA_030861205.1 Actinomycetota bacterium | reverse complement strand
CTCTTGGAGAAACTATGCAAGCAGGCGGGCGGGCCCGGCCCGACGCCGCTGCCGACACCGCTCCCGTCCCTGACCGCGCCGCCCGCGCCGACCCAGGCCTTGCCGA
This sequence comes from Actinomycetota bacterium, assembly GCA_030861205.1. GTDB lineage: Bacteria > Actinomycetota > CADDZG01 > CADDZG01 > WHSQ01 > JALZGD01. Next base: position 18,330 of record JALZGD010000012.1, on the reverse strand, counting down.
GTCTCCCGTTCAACTGCCACAAAGCGATCAAGAAGGTGCGGCACGAGATTCGCCGACTCAAGAAGATCGGTCTGCCTCCGGAGATCAAGAAGCAGGTTCTCGACCCGCTCGCTAAGAACGTCAAGAAGATCGAAAAGAAGTGCAAGTCGCTCGAAGAGACGATCAAGCACCCGGGACAAGATCAAGAAAGCCGTCGGCAATATCCCCGATCTGCCGGCGAACGAGATACCCGATATCCCGGGTGTTACCGGCAACGCGCTCGGCGACGGAGCGGTGCCGACAACCACGAACGAGCCATCGCTCAACGATCGCGTGAGCTCCTTCTTCGGGAACGTACTCGGCTTCCTGGGGTGGGGAAGTTGAGGAAGCTCGCGCTGCTGCTCGCCACGGCATGTCTGACGTCGTCGTGCGCGCTCATCGGTCTGTCCGCGTCGTGCAACGGAACGACCATCATCGGACAGTTCAAACAGGTGGGGGACCTAGTCAAGAACGCCAACGTCCAGGCGTCAGACGTTGTCATCGGAAGCATCAACGACATCAAGCTGGCCGGTTCACCGAGCGCGGGATACCACGCCGACGTGACGATGTGCCTCGATCCGGGCGAGCACGTTTCCGCAAACGTTCGCGCGGTCGTTCGGACGACATCGTTGTTGGGCGAGAAGTTCGTCGACCTGCAGGAGCAAGCACCGGGCCCGCCGTATCTGCAGCAGGGCGACGTCCTGACCCTCAGTCAGACTGGGAAATCGGCCGAACTGGAAGACGTGTTCGCACGTCTTGCCTCGATCCTCGGAACTGGAGACCTCGAAGACCTGAACAGGTTCACCCATTCGCAAGCGGTGATCCTCAAGGGTCATGTCGCCGACCTGCGCACGCTTTTGACCCAGCTCGATCGGTTCACAGGAACTCTCGCGCAGCGCCGGGGGCAGATCGCGTCGTCGATCGACCATCTGGACAATGTCGCTCGTTCCGTATTGAACAACTCGCCGGTGCTGCAGAGGTTCTTGAGGTCGTTCGCGGGGTCGTCGAGCGTGCTGTCCGCGCAACGTCATGCTTTGCAAACACTGTTGTTCTCGCTAGACAGGTTCTCTTCGATCTCGCTTCAACTGTTGAACGCGACTGAAGGCGGTTTGAACAAGCAGTTCACGGATCTTCGGCCCGTGCTGAGGACGCTAGTTGCCAGTAGCCAGAACCTCGAGTCAACATTGCAGACCCTCGCGGTGTTCTCGACGAGATGGCCGCTGTCGATGCCGGGGTCGTATCTGCAGCTCGACGTCTGCCAGGCGCTTCCCAACCAGTACGCGCAAGGGACGACGTGCCCCCAGAGCATCCAGAACGACAATCCGCACACCGGGTCGGGCTCCACGACCTATCCGTCTAACGGCGTGCAGATGATCCTCCAGCAACCGTTGCGAGGTGGCTCCTGATGGCACTCTCGCAAGGCACCCGAGTCAAGATCAACCTGATCGCGTTCTTGGTCCTCGCTTTGGGTCTGTCGTTCGCTATGGCGACCCAGGTTCTCTCGGTGCTGCACAAGCACTTCACCGTGTACGGGATCTTCCAGGACGCGGGCGGAGTCTTCACCAGTCAAGAGGTCACCTACCGAGGGATAACCGTGGGCCAGGTCGGGACGCTCGAGGTAGTTCCTCAAGGCGTCAAGATCCAGATGCTCATCAACGGCGACGAAGAGATCCCGGCCGAGGGCGTACAGGCACGGGTCATGTTCAAGAGCGCCGTCGGCGAGCAGTTCATCGAGCTCGAGCCTCAGTCGGATTCCGCCCCGTACCTGCACGACGGCTCGGTCATCCCGCTCAGCCAGACGTCTATACCCGTGAGCACGCAGGGCTTGTTGAGCACTCTCCAGGCGGTACTGAAGGGTGTACCTCCCCACGCTTTGCGCGGTGCGATCAACTCGTTGGGGACGGGATTGGCCGGCGAGGGACCGGATATCGGGACGATCATCGAGTCCTCTGCCGACCTCGCGCAGGTGTTCGCGCAGCGTTCCGGAAACACTCACGACATCCTCGAAAAAGGAACGAAGCTCGGCGACGCGTTCGTCTCTTCGCGAGCCGACTTCGAACGCGCGATCCGCGCGCTGGCTCTCGTCAGCGCCGAGCTCAAAGGCGACGAAAGCGCTATCCACGATCTCCTGACGAGCACGAACCTGAGCTCGGACGAGGTCGTTGCACTGTTGACTCGATACAAGAGGCAGATCGATCGCTTCTTGCCGACTTTCGCTGCGGTCAACGACCTCCAAGCGAGGCATCATGACGACCTCAACCGGCTATTGGCCAACCTGCCGAGGGCGCTTGCCAACGTGAACAAATCGTTCGAGTCCAAGACCGGGATGATCCGCTTCGGCCTCGTCACCGACACGAACTCACCGCCCTGCTCGTACAACACGAAAAGGGTCGAGCCTGGGGATCGCAAGCCGTACGCGCCGCCGAAACATGCGCACTGCGCGAAATCGCAAGGTGCGGTTGCAGCTCTGACGACGACGAGCTCAACGAACACAACATCACCGCTCGGTCAGATCGTGGGCCAATCCCCCGGAGGACTCACGGGAGCATCGCTCGGGAAGTCGATCCCATCGCGCTTGTCATCTTTGTCGTGGGCGCTCTTCTACCTCAACGGCATCTAGCCGGGCTCTAGCGCCCAACAAGTTGAGGCGCGGCCCTACACTGGGCCGATGAGTGCCGATAATCCCGACGCGCGCGCGGCATCTTTGCCGGGGATCACGATCTCCGAAGGCTCGACGAGCGACAGCGCGACCCATGACGACGGCACCGCGCGCCGCCGCAGGGTATGGCGCAGCCCCACCGTCCTACTGAGCGCTGCTCTGATAGTTGCGATCGCGCTCGCGGGAACGTTCGGTTTCTTGTGGGCTCGCGGACGCACGACTTCGGCAGATGAAGTAGGGGCTTACCTTGCGACTCACTCTTCGTCTGTCGAGAGCGTCGCACGCGACGTGGGATCCCTGCTGCTCAATTACTCGTCCACCAACATCGGAGACGTCGGCAAGAAGATGTTGGGTCTGGCAACGGGCAACTTCGCCGACCAGTACGAGAAGATCGTGACGAGCGGCAAGGGCCTGGGGACAGCTCTTCAGAAATCTTCGGCATCTTCGCGCGGGCAGATCCTTCAAGGGCCCGACGTTTCTTTCGTGAGCGCGGGCGAAGCAGTTGCGCTGATGCGAGTGACGCAAACCGTGCAATCGTCGGCGCTGCCGGGTGGGCGTACGGTTAGCTACTTCCTCAAGATCAGTCTCGTGTCGACGCCCACGGGATGGAAAGCCGACAACGTCGAGGTGCTTAGCCAGGCGGACACCAGCGGCGCCCCGGGGGCCTGATTCAGGAAGACCCCGAGCCGAACGTCTCGACTATCGCGTGGTAGTTCTCCATCAATCGACCGGGGCCGACGCCATACCAGGGGCCGGCGACCAGAAGACGATCTGCAACGCCGTGCCATTCCCGGACGCGATCTCTGACCTCTTCTTTCGTGCCGGCCGCCGCGATCGCATCGCACAGCTCGTCGTCGATGAGGTCGATCATCTTCTCTTTGTCTTTGTTACCGAACGCCTCCCGAAGGTCGGGAACGATCGATTCCTTCCCGTGCCGTTCGAGGATCCCGGAATAACTACGCGTCGTCGAATAGAACGCGATCTGCAGCTTGACCTCGCGGCGCGCCGCGTCGACATCGTCGGATATGGATATCAAGGGAGAAGCAGTCAGATTGCAGTCTTCAGGACGGCGTCCGGCTCGCTCGGCCCCCTCCGCGATGGCCGGCCGGATCACTTCCTCTAGGTACCTCACCGACGCGAGCGGGTGGCCGAGCAGGCCGTCCGCGACTTCGCCACACGTTCGCGCCATCACCGGCCCGACCGCGGCGAAGTAGACCGGCACGTCATTCGGGGCCGGCTCGCGCTTACCGCCGAAGACAGGCTGTGTCACGGTGTAGAAGCGGCCTTCGTGGACGACGTCATCACCGCGATTCGCGGCCCACACCACGCGCATCGCCTGTGCGTACTCCTTGAGCTTGGGGGCCGGGTGCTCGAACTTCACCGAGAATCGGTTCTCGTTGACGCGTTTCACCTGAGATCCGAGA
>JALZGD010000012.1:12040-14219 GCA_030861205.1 Actinomycetota bacterium | reverse complement strand
CTCGTCGAGGTCCGCCGCCTCCATCGCCGCGATGGTCGGAGATCGCGGGAAGGCAAGCGCGATCGCCGTGCCGACGTTGATCTTCGTCGTTGCTTGGATCGCTACGGCTGCGGCGATGAATGCCGTCGTGGTCGTTTCCGCTGCCCAACACGACTCGAACCCGGAGGCCTCGACCATCTGAGCCATCGGGCCGATCATCGCCATCGGGCCGCCGATCCCGATCCCGTAATCCACGAGGCCTCCCGTCGATGCACGGCCGACGAGCCGTCGCCGTCTCGGTTGAAGCGCGGACTATAGCCCGCGCTTGCGTCCACTCCACGGAGCGATAAGGTGCGCCCGCGCCAGGACGTGGCGCAGCGAGACCGAACGAACCAGGGGGGAAGAGTGGCCGAACTACTAGACGACGAGGAGATCGAACAACGCCTCGATGAGCTCGGCGACTGGGAACGCGAGGGCGACGAGATATCGAAGGTATTCGAGTTCGACGACTTCGCCGGCTCGATCAAGTTCGTCAACGCAGTCGCCAAGATGGCGGACCGCTACGACCATCACCCCGACATCGACATCCGCTACGCACGCGTGCGTTTGACGCTCTCGACACATTCAGAGGGCGGCCTCACGGCGCTCGACTTCGATCTCGCAGGAGACATCGAGCAGACGATCGCCGACTAGAAATGGCCAGACCCGCGATCGTCACCGGATCCAGCTCGGGGATCGGCAAGGCCACTGCGGTCGCTCTTGCACAGGCCGGCTACGACGTGGGCATCACGTGGGTCGATAACGAGGCCGGCGCCAAAGAAGCCGCGAACGAGATCGCGGCCGAGGGCAGACGGGCCGAGGTGCGCCATCTGGACCTGTCTTCGCCGGAGACGGGTGCGGGGGTCATCGACGATCTGATCCGCGCACTCGGAGGGCTCGACGTCCTCGTGAACAACGCCGGTACCGGTCATTCATCGCCATTCCTCGAGCATTCCCTCGACGACTGGCGACGCGTCATCGACGTCGACCTGACGGGAGCTTTCGTCTGCGCACAGACGGCGGCGCGCCACATGGTGGCGACGAAGACGAGGGGCCGGATCATCAACGTCACGTCGATCCACGAGCACGTGCCATTGCCGGAATCTGCTGCATATTGCGCCGCTAAAGGGGGACTCGGCCTGCTCACCAAAGTCATGGCGCTCGAGCTCGCCGAGCACGGCATCACGGTGAACGCCATCGCCCCCGGCGAGATCGCTACGAAGATGACCGGCAACGAGGACGTCGATCCACAGACGAAGGAGCGACCGCGGATCCCCGCGGAACGACCGGGCCACGCCCGAGAGATCGCCGATTTCGTCGTGTTCCTTGCTTCGCCGCAGTCGAGCTACGCGACCGGCTCGTCGTTCATCGTGGACGGTGGCCTGACGCTCATGGCAGCCGTCCGCTAGCGTTTCGCCGCTTCTCGACGCTCGATGACCCGTACGGGATGAGTCTCAGCTCGCGGCAGCGGGGCGAAGCCACGGAGGTAATGAGAAGGTGACGTCCTCGGTCGTGACTTCGTGAGATTCGACCGTGTCGTAGCCCAGTTCGGCAAGGCGCTCGATTAGCCCTTCGACCAGAACCTCAGGAGCACTCGCTCCTGAGCTAACGCCGATCGTCTCGGCCCCCTCGAGCCATGCAGGCTCTAGATAGGTCGCATCCGGGACGAGATACGCGGCAGTTCCGGCGGCGCGTGCGACCTCGACCATGCGATTCGAGTTCGACGAATTGAACGCTCCCACGATCAATACGACGTCCGATAACGGAGCGATCGCCTTGACTGCGACCTGTCGATTCTGGGTTGCGTAGCAGATGTCGTCGGAACGTGGGCCTTCGATGTCTGTGAATCGCGCGCGCAGCGCCTCCACCACATCTAGGGTGTCGTCGACCGAAAGCGTCGTCTGCGTTAGGTAAGAGACGGGCTGATCCGTTTCGAGCCCGAGGCTGTCGATCTCTTCGACACTGTCGATCACGTGCGTCGACGCCGGCGCTTCGCCCGAGGTTCCTTCGATCTCCTCGTGGCCCTCGTGGCCCACCAGGATGATGCGTCGTCCGGCACGGGCGAACCTCTTTGCTTCGTTGTGGACCTTCGTGACGAGAGGGCACGTCGCGTCGATGACTTGCAACCGGCGAGCTTCGGCATTGCGCCTCACCTCAGGAG
>JALZGD010000012.1:6495-12030 GCA_030861205.1 Actinomycetota bacterium | reverse complement strand
GATGTCCTCCTCGGAATCCACGAAGACGGCCCCTCGCTTGGCGAGCTCGGAGACGACGTGACGGTTGTGGACGATCTCCTTGCGGACGTACACGGGGGGGCCGAGTGTGTCGAGCGCGCGCTCCACGATCTGGACCGCCCTATCGACGCCGGCGCAATACCCGCGCGGTGCCGCCAAGATGACTTTTTTCACGCACCCATGCTACGGGCCGCGAAGAACACATCGGCCGTCTACCTAGGGGGCCCCTATCTCCATCTGCCGACGGATACGTGCGATGTCGTCACCTCGGTGGCTAACGGGCCGGTTGCCGAGGGCGTGGAGGGCGCTTCTTCCCACGGGTCCGGTAACGGTCCGGGAGCCCTGCCTCCTGACTCGACGGGCATAGCCGCTCGATAGGGCACTCTTCGCAACGAGGCTTCTTCGCATCGCATATCCGGCGTCCGTGCTCGATGAACAGGTCCGTGACCCTCAGCCAGTCCTTTCGAGGGACGACCTCCATGAGATCTCTCTCGATCCGGACGGCTTCTTTCGAGTCGTGATCGGTCAGTGCGAGGCGCAACGCGACGCGTCCCACGTGCGTATCGACTGCGATCCCGGCATCGGGATCCTTACGAGCGACCTCCGGGAAGCAGTTGAGCTGCACGACGTTCGCCGTCTTGCGCGCCACCCCCGGAAGCGTCGTGAGCTCGGCGATCGTCTTCGGGACCCGGCCGTCGTAGTCGTCCAAGAGCTTCTGGGACATCCCCCGCAAGGCTTTGGTCTTCTGCCTGAAGAACCCCGTGGATTGGATGTCCTTCTGGAGCTCCTCTTCGGGGACGGCCAGATAATCCTGCGGCCGCCGGTATTTCTCGAACAGAGCCGGCGTCACGAGGTTCACGCGGGCGTCGGTCGACTGGGCGGACAGGATCACTGCCACCACGCACTGCAGCGGCGTCTCGTAATTCAGCGCGATCCCGGCGTCGGGGTGTGCCCTCTTCAAGCGCTTCAGGATCTCCGGGGCGCGCTCCGACGGAGGGGCGGTGCGGTCGAGTGCCACGAGGGGTGAGGATAAATCGCGGTAAGCTCCAAACAAACGGTCGTTCGGAAGCGACCGCGTCGAGAGGACAGCCCGATGGCGCAGGTGATGGCAGGAGTGGCCGCGAGCCCGAGGCGCGCCGAGATGGTGCGGGCCGCCGCACGGCTCTTTTCCGAGCGCGGGTACCACGGAACCTCGATGCAACACCTCGCCGACGCGCTGGGTCTGCAGCGCGGCTCCCTCTATGCGCACATCGGCTCCAAGGAAGAGCTTCTCTTCGACGTCGTGGACGAGGGGGCCGATCGTTTCCTGGAGCGCGGAGAGCACGCGCTCGCGATGCAGGCTTTCGCGGCCGTGCGCCTGCGCGTTCTGCTGATCGGCCACGTCGAGACGGCGATCGAGCACCTACACGCGGCAACGGTGTTCCTCAACGAGTGGCGCTATCTCTCTCAGCCCCTGCGGGACCGCATCCAGATGAAGAGAGACCGGTACGAGAACATCGTCCGCGCGATCGTCGAAGATGGCATGGCGGCCGGTGAGTTCCGCTCAGACGCGAACGTGCGTTTCGCCGCGCGTCTCGTGCTGTCCGCGGGTAACTGGACGTACGCGTGGTTCCGACCCGGCGGCGAGCTCGGCCCCACTGAGATCGGTGAACGTTTCGCGGAATTGATCCTCAAAGGGATAGCAACCAACGAAGCAGTGGAGAAACGGCTGGAGGGAAACCGATGACGTACGAGGAGAAGCTCGCACAATTCACCGAGCGCGTGGATCGTGGAGACAAGGTCGAGACGACCGATTGGATGCCGGACGACTATCGCAACGGCGTCTTGAAGTTCATCGAGATGCACGCCAACTCCGAGATCATGGGCGCGCTACCAGAGCGCGAGTGTCTGCCCGCGGCCCCATCCTTGCAGCGCAAGATGTCACTGTGCGCAAAGATCCAGGATGAGGTCGGGCATGCACAGCTTCTCTACCGCGTCGCTGAAGATCTCGGGAAGAGCCGTGACGCCATGTACTACGACCTCGTTACCGGGAAGTCGAAGTTCCACAATGTCTTTCACTATCCCGTCAAGCATTGGGGCGACGTAGCGATCATTGGGTGGCTGATCGATGGCGCGGCGTTGGTCACTCAGGCCGCGCTTCTCGATTCCTCGTACGCGCCGTACACGCGCGTCCTGAAACGGATCTGCTCCGAAGAGCAACTACATCTACGTCATGGTGAGGACATCACACTCGAGCTCGCATCCGGCACCGACGCCCAACGCGAGCTGTTCCAGGACGCTCTGAACCGCTGGTGGCTCGCGATCATCCACTTCTTCGGCCCGCGCTCGAACGTCGAGAAAGACCTCCTGCTCCGGTGGAAGGTCAAAACGCGCACGAACGAGGATCTGCGTCAGGAATTTCTCGACCGTTACGTGCCGAAGGTTCTCGAGCTCGGCTTCCACTTCCCAACACCTGTCCCCTTCTACGATGAAGCGACCGGTCACTGGCTCCTCAACGAAGACGACATCGACTGGGGGCCGCTCGACGCGATCAAGAAGAACCAGGGTCCCGAAACCGCGCGGCGGCTCGCCCTGCGTCGCGAGATGTACGAGGGGCATCGTTGGGTTCGCGAAGCGATGGCAGAGCCATCGATAGCGGCAGCATGACCGGGCGCGCCTGACCGTGGACGTTTACGAAGTATTCCGCCGAGCCGGGCACAAGGAACCGTTCGAGCACTGCGGAGCGGTCATAGCACCCGACCCCGAGATGGCACTGTTGATGGCCAAGGAGTGCTTCTTGCGGCGTCGAGAAGGCGATCACATATGGGTCGCCCGTCGATCTGACATCCATTCGTTCGAAGACGAGAGCCTGTTGGAGATCGCGGCCGACAAGTCGTACCGGTTCGCGGAAGCGTACCGAGGCGTGGTCGAGAAGCGCGAGCGTGCCCGTCGCCGTGCGCAGGAGCTCTCGCATTCATGAGCGACGCCCTGCTTCCCCTCGTGCTCTCACTCGCCGACGACGAGCTCGTCCTCGGTCATCGTCACTCGGAATGGACGGGGTTCGCTCCCCACATCGAGGAAGACGTCGCTTTCTCGTCGATCGCGCAAGACGAGATCGGGCACGCAACCGCTCTCTATCAGCTGATCGGCGAGCTCACGGGCGACGACCCCGATCATCTCGCGCTCGGGCGTGAGCCGACCGAATACCGCAATGCAACGATCTGCGAGCGCCCCAATGGTGATTGGGCGTTCACCCTCGCGCGCCATTGGCTCTACGACCACGCCGACGACGTCCGGCTCGAATGCCTCGAGAGCTCGTCGAACTCGCAACTTGCCGCGCTCGCGCACAAGATCCGCAGAGAGGAGCGCTATCACCTGATCCATGCCGAAACTTGGGTCAAGCGAGTTGCCCACGGGCCGGTCGAGGGCAGGACGAAGCTGATCGATGCGATGGCGTGTGCATTCCCCGAGATCGGCGGGGTCTTCGAAGAGATCGACGGTGAGGACAAGGCGGTCCATCAAGGTGAGCTTCCGACGCCCACCGCGGAGCTGCACCGGATCTTCCTCAACAGGGCCGTGGCGGCCCTCGATGCACTCGGGCTCCCGACCGAGATCCACTCGCGCGCCGACGAACATGCTGAATTCGTCGCGTCGTCATCCGGCGACTTGATCGCCGAACCCGGCGCCGCCCGCGACCAGCTTGCCGATCGCTCTTCCGCTGGTTCGGGGGGGCGGGGCGGAAAGCACACGGACGATTTCAAAGAGTTGTGGGACACGATGACCGGTCAGTACCGAGCACACCCAGGGGCGACGTGGTGAGCGTGACGACCCGGGACCTCGACGTATGGGAGGCCCTCGCGGCCGTTCCTGATCCCGAAATCCCAGCCGTGTCCGTGATCGACATGGGCATGATCGGGTCCGTCTCGATCGACGGGTCGCGTGCGACGGTGACGGTTCTTCCGACCTTTACGGGATGCCCCGCGATCCCCGTCATCAAAGCCGACGTCGCGAAAGCCGTGGCCGCGGTCGACGGCATCGACGACGTGGAGATCGAGATCTCGTTCGATCCCCCCTGGTCTACCGAGCGGATCACCGATGAAGGACGCGCGAAACTTCAGCAGTTCGGGATCGCTCCGCCCACAGGCGGGGGCCCCGTTCTCATCTCACACATCGGCTTGCCCTCTGTCGCGCTGTGCCCTTTCTGCAACAGCTCGAACACGCATGCCGAGAATCCGTTCGGCCCGACGCCGTGTCGCGCCGTCTTCTACTGCGACGACTGCCACAATCCGTTCGAGCAGTTCAAACCTGTTTAACCGCGTATCAGTCGTCGCCGGCGACAGGGAGCAGCCGAACGAACGCATGCACCACCCTCGGATCGAATTGTTTGCCCGATGCTTCTCGAAGGCGGCGCACGGCCTCTTGCTGCGGCAGCCTCTTCCTGTAAGGACGATCTGTCGTCATCGCATGAAACGCATCGCAAACCAGGATGATCCGTGACTCGATTGGGATCTCGTCTCCCCTGCGCCCATCCGGGTAGCCCGAGCCGTCGAAATGCTCGTGGCAGTGGCGGACGATCGGCCGGACGTCTTCGAGCCGCTCGATCGGAGCGAGGATGCGCTCACCCAATTCGGGGTGCGTCTCGATCACCTTTCGCTCATCGTCGGTGAGTGGACCGGGCTTCAGCAAGATGTCGGATGGGATCCCGATCTTCCCGATGTCATGGAACAGGGCGCCGAGCTCGAGCCGCTTCAACGTTCGCGGGTCGAGGGCCAGCGCGGTTCCAACTTCCAAAGCCATATCGGTGATCGACCGCGCATGCGACGACGTGTACTCGTCCTTAGCCTCGAGTGCATTCGCGAGCGCCTCGACCGTCGAAAGGAAAGTCCTCTCGAGGATCTCGAAATTGTTCGCGTTACTCACCGCAAGCACCGCCTGGTTGGCGATCCCGGCGAGCAACTTCATCTTGCGTTCCGAGAACTCGTAGTCGCCGTACGCGGGGGCACCGGCGACGATCGCGCCGATCCGACCGTCGAACTTCAGCGGGGCAACCGCCACGAGCGGATCGGAGACGACCTCCCGGATCGGATGGTGGGATGCGAGCCTCTCGGGACGCACGCAGAACGGTTGATCGGGCAACAAGAACTCCCGTGCCGTGACGGCGGGGAACCTGACGGCCGACAGTTCGTGCCGCTCGGGCCCGGCGAAACCCCAGAGCGCCTCGACCAGGAGGTCCCCGGTCTCGATCTCTTGCAACATGATGGCAACGCGTGGGCAGCCGAGGATCCGAGCCGATAGCTCGACCGTGCGCGTCAGGACCTGATCGAGGCCTTCGGCCGACGCGAGCTCGGCACCGAAGTCGAGCAGAGCGTTCGCGATATCCGCGGTTTCCTTCTGATCCTTGTACAGAAGGGCTTTCCGCATGGCGGCGGACGCTTGGTAAGAGAGTGTCTCCAACAGGCGTAGACGCTCTTCGCTGAAGTGATCGGCTGTGCCGGCAGGCTCTCGAACGGAGATCCAACCTTTGAGGCCGTCGCCGGA
>JALZGD010000012.1:540-6485 GCA_030861205.1 Actinomycetota bacterium | reverse complement strand
GGCATGAATCGCGTGACGGACACATCGTCGAGGATGAAGGGGCCCTTCCTGTCCAGAAGCAATGCGTCGCCCGACGCGACGTCGAACCTCTGCTTGAGCACTGCTTCCATCCCGGGGTCTCCGATGTGACCGACATGCGCGGCACAAACGAACTCGTGAGAACGCGCATCCTGCAACCACATAGCGGCGGCGGTCGCGTCCAGCAGATCGATGGCGGCCTTCACCGTCTCGTCGGCGATCGCATAAAAAGACGACGCCTTGACGGTGCGATCTGAGAATTCCAGCAGCGACCTCGCGTTCTTACCTTCGCGTCGCTGCGTTTCGTAAAGCCGCGCATTCTCGACGGCTATCGCCGCATAGCCGCCAAGTACTTCGAGCATCCGCACGTCGTCTTCGTCTAGCTGATCGATTCCGAGCTTCGAAAGAACCACGACGCCGATCACTTTCGATCCAGACTTCAGCGGAGTCGCGATCATCGACTCGCTAATGTCGGTCGTGCCCGAGACCTTCGTTGCGAATGTGCACTCGAGCGTGTTCGCGACGAAAACGGACTCTCCCGTGGCGGCGGCGCGGCCGGTTATCCCCTCGCCGACCTTGCAGCCCAGCAGATCGCGTGCGTGGGCGGCCTCGTTCTCGAACTCGCCGCGGACCGCGATCGGGATGAGGTCGTCACCCTCCGACAGATAGACGCGACAGTTGTGGTATTTGATGAGTGTACGGAGCTCGTCCACGACGGTAAGGCCGATCTGCCGTACCTCTGTGAGCCTGGTTATCTTTCCGGCAAAGCTCTGCAGCAGCTTGAGGTGTGCGAGTGAGCGTCCATCGCGAGCGCCCTCGTCGACCGGTCGTAGGTCGGGCCTGGTGGGGGCGTCCTGCGGGAACGGCTCGTAATCGACGAACTCTTGGAGCTGATCTCGCAATGCAGGTTCGACGACCACTCGACCTCCGAAGGCGCGCGTTGTGGGCCCCCAGCGGGCCTACAGTCGTCTATCGGTAACGCCTCGAAACCCCTTGAGCGGGGTCCTCGTCAGAGGGCATGCACGCCCGCCAGATCCCGGCAAACGTGACGAAACGGACTCTGCGTCCGATGTCAGTACTGGCCGTAGGCCTTGAGCACCTCGAATTCGAAGATGATGCGCTGCTCCCGAACCATCGCCTGCCTGTACTCGTCGACGTCATCGGGCTCACCGGCGAGCACCCGATACAACGCGAGGTTCTGGTCTACGGCCTCGGGCCCATCGAGGATCGTGACGCGGCAATCGAGGCCGATCCAGCTCTGCCGGTTCGAGGTATCGAAAACGCACAGGCTCGAGCGGGGATCGCGGCGGAGGTGCTTCGTCCTGACGCGCGTCTGTGTAGCCGAGCTCCACAATCGGCCGTCGACCAATCCGACCCCGATCATCGCCACGTGCGGAGTGCCGTCGCGGCGGAGGGTTGTCTGGACCGCGGTGTGGTTCTTGTCCAGGAACGCCCGGACGCGATCGTCCACCTACTTGAGCGATACCCACACGGACTTAGTCTGCGTGTAGGTCTCCATCGAATGCACCCCGAGCTCCCGACCGAATCCCGATTGCTTGTATCCGCCGAATGAGACGGCAGGATCGAAATTCCCGTACGTGTTGATCCAAACCGTGCCCGCCTTGATCCCGCGTGCGACCTTGTGAGCCTTCGCGAGGTCGGTCGTCCAGACGGCTGAAGCAAGTCCGTAGATCGTGTCGTTCGCGACGTGGATCGCGTCGTCTACATCCTCGACTTCAATGACGGCGGCGACGGGCCCGAAGATCTCCTCCTGCGCGATCCGCATGTCGTTGCGCACCCCGGCAAAGACGGTGGGTTGCACGTAGTAGCCGTCGCCGAACTCCGTCGCGCGCTCGCCGCCCGTCACGACCTCAGCCCCTTCGGAACGACCGATGTCGATATAGCCCGTGACGCGCTCTAGCTGCTCTTGCGAGACGACGGGGCCCATCCCCGTGTCTTCTTCTAGTGGAAGACCAAGCTTCATCTTCGAAGTCGCATCGACGAGGGAGTTCACGAAATCGTCATGCACGGCCTTCTCCACGAGGATGCGGGTTCCCGCCGTGCACACCTGGCCCGAGTTCAGGAAGACCCCGAACATCGAGCTCATCGACGCTCGCTTGAGGTTGGCATCCGCAAACACGATGTTCGGCGACTTGCCGCCGAGCTCGAGCGAGACTCGCTTGAGGTTGCCTTCGGACGCGTGCAGGATCTTCCTGCCGACTTCTGTAGAGCCGGTAAACGCGATCTTGTCAACGTCCGGGTGCTGCGCTAACGGCTGGCCTGCTTCCTCACCGAAACCGGAGATGACGTTGACGACCCCGTCGGGAACGCCCGCTTCGAGGCAGAGCTCGCCGAAGCGCAGAGCCGTGAGAGGAGTTTGCTCGGCAGGTTTCAACACAACCGTGTTGCCGAACGCAAGCGCCGGCGCAACCTTCCACGACACCATGATGAGCGGGAAGTTCCACGGGATGACGGCGCCGCAAACGCCTACCGGTTCGCGCAACGAGTACACGAACAGCTCGTCCTCTGAGGGGTTCGTTTCGCCGAAGAACTTCGTCGGCCACCCTGCGTAGTACCGAAAGACCTCAGCCGCACTCCACACCTCGCCGGACGCGAGCTTGACGGGCTTCCCGGCATCCATAGCTTCGAGCTGCGCCAGCTCGTTGATGTTCTTCTTGATGAGGTCGGCGACCTTAAGCAGGATCTCGGATCGCTTTCCCGGACGCAGCCCCGCCCAGCGGCGATCTTCGTGTGCCTCCCGTGCCGCCGTCACCGCGGCATCGACGTCCGCCGCACCGGCGCGCGGGACCTGCACCAGCACGCTCCCGGTCGATGGGTCGTAGACATCGAAGCGATCGCCGGAGACCGCATCCACCTGTCTGCCCGCGATCGTCATCCGAGGCGGCCCTTCGAGATACTTCGTTACCTCGGGCAGCACCTCGATCTGGGACATCGTCGTCGCCTCCTTGGATCGTGAAATGAATCAGGAAGCCTATTCGGCCCTCGTCGAAGCGCGGGAAAATCGCCGTCTATCGACTAGGCGCGGCTGCCGCGTAGGTGCCAAGAAGTCGCGTGAACGTCGAGTGCTCGCTCACCTCGGCCAGCGCCTCGACCATCGCATCGGCATCCGCCGGCGCCGCGATATCGGCATAGAACACGTATTCCCACGGCCGACCTGCGCGGGGGCGGGATTCGAGCTTCGTCAGGCTCAGATGGCGTTCCGCGAACGCTCCCAAGCACCGATACAACGATCCTGCGACGTGACCGACGCCGAAGACCAGAGATGTCTTGTCAGGATCAGCGAGCGATGCGGGTTGGCGCGATAGGGCACCAAATCGCGTGTAGTTGTCGGCATAGGTCTGGATGCGATCCGCGAGGGCTTCGAGACCGTAGAGCTCTGCAGCGCGACGAGATGCGATCGCTGCGGTCGCTTCTAACTTGTCCTCCGCGATCCGTTTCGCCGACCCCGCGGTGTCGTACTCCGCGCGCACGCTGACGCCGAGCGCACTCAAGAACTCCTCGCATTGAGCCACTGCTTGTGGATGCGAGATCACCTCGGTGAGCTCGTCTAGCTGCGTGCCCGGCAGCGCGAGCAAGCAATGGTCGACACGAACAAAGATCTCACCCACAAGATGAAGGCCGTGTTTCAGAAAGAGGTCGTATGTCTCGTTGATGCTTCCGGCCTGCGAGTTGTCGATCGGAACCAAACCGTAGTCGCACCGACCCACCTCGACCGATTCGAACACTTTGCGGATCGTCGGCAGTGGCTTGAGCTGTGCGTCGGCCCACAGCCGGAGAGCACCTTCTTCTGAGTAGGCCCCCGCTTCGCCCTGATAGGCAACCCTCACTTGTTGCGGTTGCTCTCGACTTCTTTCTGACTGGTCTCCGCTTCCTCTTGTGCGCGGCGCAGCTCCGCCGACCCCAAGACCTGCTTTATCTCGTCGAGCGCTCCGGCGAACCCAGTTAGTCCGCGGCCCAGTCGAGAGATGTTCACGCGAGTCTTAGCAAGCATCTCGGATGCCTCTTTGTCCGCTTCTTCTCGCACGCGGGCTGCGTAGCGCTCGGCCTCTTGCCGGATCTTGCGAGCGGCCTTCGATGCCTCGTCGCGAAGTGCCTCCGACGCCGCTTCCGCACCAACACGCATGTCGTGCGTCTCGCGCGCGAAACGCGACCGCAGATCGTTAGCCTGCTCCTGGACCTGCGCGAGAAGCTCTGCCCCCTGCATCTCTGCTTGCTCCACGATCTCGGCGGCCTTGAGCTCGGCAGCAGCGATCTTCTCGTCGGCGTCCTGCTGGGCCTCCGCGACGATGCCGGTAGCACGCCGATCCGCGGCGGCTACGATCGATCTGGCTTTGGCCTCGGCCTGCTCGGCAAGCAGCTTCGCCCGGGACTCGACCTCGCTCATCACGTCTACGCCGCGCTCTTCCGCCTTCGCAACGATCGCTTCGGCACGCTCCTGGGCTTCTATCAACTCAGCGTCGACGCGCTCTCGCGTCTGTGCCTGGAGCTCCCGCGCGTGTGCTTCTGCAGCCGCCTTCACATGTGCAGCTTCTTTTTCGGCGGTCGTCGTCAAGAGAGATAGGTCCTTCAGGGCCTCGTCCCGTTTTGCGCGGAGCTCTGATTCCGCTTCATCGCGCAATTGCGCTACTTCTAATTCTGTCGTCTCGCGTAAACGCGTCATCTCTTGCTCGGTGCTCGATCGCAGATCGGCCGCTGTACGAGCGTCGCTCTCGGCTTGCGCCCGAAGGGTCTCGACCTCGGTCTCGGCGGTCGAGCGCAGCTGTGCGATCTCCTCCGCTGCCAGAGCGCGTAATGCGCCGATATCTTTGTCGGCCTCGTCCCGAACGCGGATCGCTTCCTGCTCTGCGGAAGTGCGGACGGCATCCGCCTCTTTCTCTGCCCGCGCGCGGAGTTGAACGATCTCGGTACGGCTTTGCTCGGCAGACTTGTGGGCGGCGTTGACGATCGCTTCCGCCTGAGCGCGCAAGTCGCGTGCGGCCTCTTCGGCAGCAGCTTTTAGCTCTGCACTTTCTTTTTCGGCGGCGGCGCGCAGCTCGCCGGTTTCCCGCGCTGCCACCGCGCGCATCACCGAGACCTCCTCATCCGCAGCCGACCGGAGCTCATCGATCTGCTTCTCGGCAGTCGAGCGCAACTCGGCGGCTTCGGCGCGCGCGTCCTCAACGGTTCTGCGAGCAGACTCTTCGGCGTCGGCGCGAGTGCGCTCGGCGATCTCTTGAGCGGAAAGCCGTACCGCATCGGCATCGCGTTGCGCGTCCGCCTTCACAGACTCGGCGTCCCGCTCCGCTGCCGACCGGATATCGGCGGCTTCCGCCGACGCGGCACTGCGCAGAGCCTCGGCTTCATCGTTCGCCGTCGAACGGGCCCGATCGGCCGCCGATGCTATAGATGCCGCTTCGGCGCGGGCCGTCATCATCAGCGTGTCCGCCTCGGTCTGCGCGTTCGCCAGCAGTGCGTCGGCGTCGGCGCGGGCATTAGGTACAAGCTCTTCTGCCTGCTTACGTGCCGCCTCGGCGGCAGAAAGATCGGTAGTTAACTGCGCTCGATCGTCGGCTACGGCTAGCTCGGCAGCTTCGCGGATCGAGTTCGCTTCCTTCTCGGCCCGTGCTTTCATCTCGCTGGCCTCGCGAGCAGCATCGGCCAAGCGGCGATCGGCTTCCCGGGAAGCCCTTTCGAACGTCTCTTGCGCCTGCTTCGTCAAAGCATCGGCTTCCGCCTGCGCGCGAGCGACGAGATCCTTGGCTTCCTTCTCCCCGCGCGCATATACCGGCGAAGTTGTTCGCATCCCGAGAGCCCTGACTTCGCCGGCAAGCTTTCGGCCCACGTTCTTGATCGAGCTTTCGTCGGGTGTCGACTGCTGCTCGGTGACCTGTGCGACCGGCTCCTCCACGACGGACGGCGCCTCGACG